>JAUVBO010000432.1 GCA_030591195.1 Pseudomonadota bacterium | reverse complement strand
TGCAGCGAGTGCGACAGCACCGGCCGCCCGGCCTTGATGTCGCGGGTGAAGGCGCCGATCGTCTTGCCGTCGTCCGGGTTGGTGATCCGCATGTTCAGCGTCGCCCGGACCATCATCGCGCCGCCGATAGTGCCGGCGCGCTTCATGTCGATCTTGCCGTGGATCCAGAGGTCGACGTCGCTCGAGCCCTCGATGACGGTGATCCCCTTCTTGGTCAGCTCCTCACCGAGGCAGCTCTGGATCTTGGCCCGCTCGCGCCCCTTGAGGTGGAAGCCGATCTTGATCCCCGCCTTGGCGCGGGTGAACTTGGCAACCAGTGCTTTCCAGCCGTAGCGCGGCTCGATGCCCTGGCGCTGGGGGTTGGCGATCAGGAGGTCGGCGTTGAGCGTCTGGCGCCGCTGGAATGCCTCCATCGCCTTCTTGTAGGCCATGAAGCGAGCGGTCTTGTTGCGGGAGTTGCGGTCGCCCTCCTGGATGTTGGCCTCGATCACGGCGTCGAGCTTCTGGATCTCGGCCCGGAGCATCTGAGAGGTGGCGATGCGGTCGAGCACCGCGAGGCAGTGCAGGCCTCCCTCGCCCTCCCAGACCTGCTTGATCTCGACCCCCTTGAGGGTGTGGTCGGTCGAGACCTGGGTCAGCTGCTGGACGCTCATGGCCTCGACCCGGACACCCGCGCCCGCCTGGTTCACCCGGGAGAAGTGTCCCTGCCAGTCGCGCGAGACCTGTTGAATGTGGGCCTTGAAGACCTTGGCCACCGCGGCTCTGGCGTCGTTTTCACAGGGCATGCGGCCCTGACCGCGTCCGACGCCGGTGATGTACTGGATCTCCGGATAGGCCGCCGGCTTGCCGGTGTCGACCCAGCGCGGCTTGGCGCCTCCGGAGACCCCCGCGCCGCCACTGCCGGGCGGCGGGTACCCTGGAGGCGGACAGCCGAGGCCGCCCAGCGCGAATGCCAGCGTCAATGCGACAGCACTTACCTTGTACCTCATCGATTGTTCCCTCCAGGAAGGTGCATACAGTCTAGCGACTACCGGCTCCGCGCGATGTGATCTGTGTCGGCCTCCGAGGCCCGCGGCCTGCCACTGGTGCGTGACGGGCCGCGGGAAGAGAGACCAACCGCTACGGCATCGTGCGGAAGCTGATGAACACCCGCTTGCCCGCCGCCACGTTGACGTTGGGCACGGTGTAACGCCGCCCACTGGGCAGCTTGATCGTCACGTTGTGCTTGCCGGGCGCGACCCAGATCCGGCCGATGTCGATCTCCGACGGCAGGGTGGTCCAGCAACGCTTGTCCGCCTCCTCCGCCGCCTGGAACGCGGCGCTGGTGGCCGTGCCGACGATCTTGCCGAAGATCCCGCCGCCCGCCTTCTTCGCCACCGCGCCGGCTGCCTTCGAGGCGAGGGTCTTGGTGATCACACGGATGATCGCGTTCTTGAAGATCCGTCCGGCCTTGTCCTGCATCGACTTGACCGCGATGTCCGACAGCGGATAGGCCATCTGGGTCTCGCTCGCCACACCGCCGGCCTCGATCGTCGCGACCTTGTGCCGTGGACGGCGGACGATCATCCGCGGGAAGGCGACCTTGACCACGTCGGCCTTGGGCGCGATGGTGATCTTGGTCTTGCGCATGAACTCGCCGCCCGGCTCGCCGTCGCAGCGGAAGTTGGCCACGCTCTTGAACACGCAGGTGATGAAGTAATCGGTCTTCGACGGGCCCTCGCCGTTGAGGTGGAAGAGCACGATCTCGCCCTTGCTGTTCATCTCCTGGGCGGTCTGGCCAGCACCCTCGCCGAGCTCGGCCTTGAACGGCTCGAGCTCGTCCTGGGCGTTGCTGCGGATCGCCGCGCGGGCGAAGTCCTCGCCGACGAACTGCGGCACATGCATCCCGTAGTTGCCGGAGAAGACGTTCTTGTAGGTCTCCCAGGACTTCTTGTAGGAGATGCGAGCGTCATCCCACGACCCCTCCATCTCCATCAGCATGCCGGTCAGCCAGTGGGCGAAGGCGTCCTGGTTGTAGGTGTTCTTGCCCTTGTACTTGGTGTCGAAGAGCATCAACTTTTCGTTGATCTTGCGCGCCTCGACCATCGCGTCCGAGAACTTGTTCATGCTGAGGTAGGAGAAGACCTTGAAGATGTTCAGCAGCACCTTCTCGTGGTCCTCGCCGCCGTAGTCGCTGGCCGCCTCCGAGGTGAAGGCCGCCTTGACGCCCTTGCTGATCGACTTGGTGTACAGCTCCTTGGTGCGCTGCTCGGCCTTGGAGAGGATGTCGACGGCCTTCTGGTACTGCTTGGTGTGGAAGAGGAGCAGGCCCTCCTCCATCCAGAACATCACCCGGTCCTGTTCCTTGAACGCCCCGTCCTTCTTCGACATCCGCAGCTTGGACAGCGCCGCGTCGTACTTGCCCTCGAGCATCAACCCGCGGACCTTGCCCATCGAGTCCATCATCTTCGTCTGCCCGCAGGCCCCGAGGGCCACTACCGCACATCCGAGCAGGACTACCCGCGCACTCTTCATCTCTCGCCTCCGAAACTCCGCGTCTATGCGGGGCTACTTGATCATTGTTGGTTGGACGCCGCGCGCGCCTGACGCGGGCGCGCGGCGGGGGGATCTACCAGCTGGAACCCGCCCGGCTGATGACCTTCTTCAGCTTGTGCACCTTGATCCAGACCTTCTGCTGGCTCTCGGCGTTGGTCAGCTCCATGGTCACCATGTAGGCCCGGACTTCCTGGCCCGAGACGGCGTCGTTCTGCGAGACGATCCAGCCGTTGAGGAGGAAGTCGGTGCCGGTCTCTTGCTGGTTCTGCTTGGCGGTCCTGTCCGAGGCGTTCTCGGCCTGGTCCTCGCGCTCGGCGCGGGCCTCGTCGGTCTCGTCGGAGGCGGCGACGATCTTGGCCAGCCCCGAGTTGAGGATCTCCATCTCGACCTGCTTGGTGAAGAACTTGGTGTTGATGTGCTCCGATGAGCGGTTCTTCATCGGGTAGAGCTTGATCACCGGGGTGCGGCCCTTCTCGTTCTTGAAGTTCATCGCCCAGGGACGAGAGAGGCAGTCCTTGATCATCGCGTTGGCGACTTGGTTCGCGTCGGTGTCGTTCCAGTTCCCCGACAGGTCGACCTGGGCGTTGGCGCCGGTCCGCTGGACCGAGGTCGAGGGGCCGGGTGGCGGGCAGGCCGTGGTCATGATCAACGCCAGGGTGATGATGCTTGCGAGCAGGATTCGGCTCATCGTCTTAACGCTCCTCTTTCCAATTGTGGTGGGTGGATTGATTCCAGACAGTACGGCTTGCAGTCGAAACTATCAGTTCTACAGGCTCGTCTCGAAGAGGATGCGGCCCCACAACCTGCCGGTCATCGTCGAGTAGATCTTCAGGTCAGCCCGCCTGTGGCCCACTGTGCCATAGAGCTTGCCCTCGAGCACCAGCTCGACGCCGCGGGCGAAGAGCCGCTTGTAGGCGAAGAAGCGCTTCCGGCGGCTCGACATCGACGCCAGGCGGTCGGTCACGGTGCCTTCGATCTGGATCAGATCGGTGCCCTGGGAGAGCTTCTCGAGCAGGGCCTTGCGAAAGCGCCGGACCAGCTTGCGGTTGTCGGCCGCCTCGTCGACGATCCGACCGACGGCGACGACCCAGGGGTGTTTCTCGTTGGACGCCTTGGCCCCCACCGCGAAGCCCTCGTCCGGGACGGCTCGGGCGCGGGTCTTGACCCCCATCGCCGTGCGGCGCAGGAAGTAGACCGTCGGGCCTCGCCGTGCCCCGTCGATGCTGTCGCTGCCGGTGTAGGTGTCGATCGGGATGCCGGGCTTGAGGTGGTGGGCGTCACCGCTGAGTCGCACCTGGGTGCCGTCGCTCTCGAGCACCGTGCCGCGGAAGCGGTAGCCCGCGAGGGTCGATCGCAGGGCGCCGAGGCAGGCATCGGCGGTGTCGTAGAAGGCGCGGGCATTGACGTTGAGGAACAGGTCCGCGTTGCCGGTGCCCGAGCCGGTGCCGGTGATCGCGCCGGCGATCTTCCGGGCCGCCACCCGCACCGCGATGCGCATCTTGCGCACGTCGCTGAAGTCGACGTCCTCGGCCATGGTGGTCTCGAGGGTGTTGACGTCCATGACGTGGGTGCTGAGGGTGTAGGCGTCGCCGGTCCAGCGCAACTTGGCCGTCAGCACGTAGCTCGCCTTGAGCCAGCGCTTGGCCGCCTTGAGCAGGGCAGGCGCCATGACACCGGTGAAACGGAGCCCGTGACGCCGCAGCATCCGCACCACCATCGAGGCCTGGATCACCCGCACCTTGCGGGTCTGGACCAGCCGAGTGACGAAGGTCGCCTCGGCGTTGCGTCCCATCGCGCTCCACTGGGTCGGCGAGGTGAACGGGAGGATCGCGACCACCGGCTTGCCGCCGCGGCGCTTGGCCGGGTCGACGTCGGCTCGGGCCGGGCCGGCACCGAGGACTCCGCCGACACCGGAGCAGACGCCGAGAAGCAGGGCGACATACGCTCGACTACGAAGAATCATCGGACGCTCCTCGGTCGCTGTCGGCAGCGCGCGGGAGTTTGGGCCTCGGGGGGACTATTTGCCGCGGGCGCTGCGCTTGCCCAGCTCGCGGTCG
>JAUVBO010000221.1 GCA_030591195.1 Pseudomonadota bacterium | reverse complement strand
CACGCCGTTGTGGCTCAGCGAGACCTCGCCCGGCCGCGGGACGCTGCCGCCACCTACCAGCCCTGCCGAGCTGCAGGTGTGGTGCGGGGCGCGGAACGGCCGCTGACTGACCACCAGCCGCTCGCCGAGCAGCCCGGCGACGCTGTGGATCCGCGTCGTCTCGATCGTCTCCTGCCGTGAGAGCACCGGCAGGATCGTCGCGATGCGCCGCGCTACCATCGTCTTGCCCGACCCCGGCGGGCCGATCAACATCAGGTTGTGCCCGCCGGCGGCCGCGACCTCGGCGGCGTGCCTCACCGCCTGCTGACCGCAGATCTCGGCGAAGTCGACGTCGTCGGTGCCCGATTTGCAGGGCGCGGCCGGCGGCACCGGACGGGCCGTGGCGTCGCCGCCGACGATGGCGGCGGCCTCGCGCAGGTCGTCGACGCCACAGACCTCGATGCCGTCGACCAGCGCGGCCTCGGCGGCGTTGGCCCGGGGAAGGACGATGCCGTCGAGCTGCTGGCAGCGCGCCGCCTCGGCCAGCGAGAGCGCGCCGCGGATCGGCCGCAGCCGGCCATCGAGCGACAGCTCACCGGCGACCAGCAGCCGCTCGCCGCGGGGAGCCTGGATCAGGCCCCGGCTGATCAGCCCGCCGAGGGCGATCGGCAGATCGAAGGCCGATCCGTGCTTCGGCAGGTCGGCCGGGGCGAGGTTGACCGTGATCCGAACCGAGCCGAGCGCGTAGCCGCTGTTTGACAGGGCGGCGCGGATGCGCACCGACCCCTCGCGGACCGCGTTCATCGGCAGGCCCACGAGGTGAAAGCCTGGCAGGCCGCCGGCCACGTCGACCTGGACCTCGACCGGGATCGCATCGACACCGACGATGGTCGCCGTGGGAACCTTGCAGTGCATGCCCACTCGTCGTGCACGACCCGGGCCAGCGTCGTGCCCTTGCGAAGTCGTGGGCTTGTGACCTCGCGACCCGCCTCGCGTCCGGGCACCGGCCCGGCGAGGTCCGGATGGCGGATCGAGCACCCCGGCTCGAAGAGATCCGCGTCGCTAGAAGACGCTCTTTGCGAGCACGCGGAGCTGGCCCCAGGGGATGCCGTCGCTCGGCCCGCGCTGCTGGCCGTCGTCCGGCGTGTCCTGATCGCGCACCAGGTAGCCATAGCTGCCCCAGAGCTCGTCGCCGACGGTGGCCTGCCAGTCGGCGGTGGCCTTATGCTCCATCATCAGCAGCAGGCCGCCCGGACCGGTGCCATCGGTCATGATCATCCCGTAGTCCTGCAGGGCGCGGCAGATCATCCGCACGAACCGGGTCTCCTTGCTGCCATCGGCCTTGCCGGGCACCGTGCGCGCGCTGCAGTCGACGGACGGAGACAGCTGAAGCCGCATCCCCATCTCCATCGCCGACGGTGGGTCCTGGGTGCTGCAGCCGTTGGGCTGGTCGGTCTTGGTCGCCGGCGCGCGGAAGGTGTCGCTGCTGTGGCAAGCCGAGTAGTTGAAGCGCAGGGCGTGGGCGATGACGCCCTGCTTGACCTCGTCGGGACGGATCAGCCCGGCGAGGTACGAGAGCCCTGATCCAGTGCCCCAGCCGAGGAACGGCACCGAGATGCTGGGGGTTGCGTCCGGGTTGAGCAGCTGGCCGTCGTTGTTGTAGTGAAACAGCCCCGCGCCGCTGGCGGTCAGTGTCTTGCTGCCGGCGTTGACGCTCGCCTGCCACAGACGAAGCTCGGTGAACGCGCCGTGGTCCGGGTGCAGCGGGTCGAGCAGGATCAACGGATAGTCCGCGCCGCCGCCGGGCACCGCACCTGCCGGCACCCGGAACGAGGTCTCCTGACCGTCGACGGTCACCGAGTAGAGCGGGTCGCTCGGGCTGACGACGTAGACCGGCGGCACCTCCCCTTCGACCGACATCGCGACCTTCTTGTCCGCGGTGAGGGTGTCGAGGCGATCGGCGACCGCCGTGCTCCGCGGATCGTCACCGACGCCGACCGGGATCTTCTGGTTGAAGGCAAACTTCACCGGGTCGTAGGGCTGCTGTGCGGCGGTGAGCGCCACGCCCGGGCCGCTGTCCGGCTGCCCCGCGTCCGCCGGCGGAGGCCCGCCATCGGGACCCGTGGAACCGACATCGGTGCCGACCGCATCGGGCGCCAGGGTCCCGGCCTCCCACAGCACGCCGGCCTCGACTCCGGCGGCAGCGCACCCAGCCTCCACCAGACACCCCGCGTCGGGCTCACCCGGGCGGGGGCGGCTGTCGAGCTCCGAGTCGCAGGAACAGATCAACCCCAGCAGAACGATCGCCCGGACCGTGGTGGCGGCTCGATTCACGCGGCTCCTCCTTGGCGGTGCCATCATATGCACGGAGCATTCCAGAGGCCCGCCGCCGAAGAAAGGGGAGTCTGTCCCGGGGCTCGCGATCGCTGGGGTCACTCGCGGACCAGCACCCAGTAGCGCCAGCTCACGGGGTGAAACGCGTAGTAGTCCATCGTTAGGCGATCGCCGTCGACGCAGTAGGTGGCCGGGGGGTCCTCGCCGATGGTCAGCTCGTCGCCAGAGATCGCGTAGGGGGCGCTGTTCGTGTCGCTCTCGACGATCGGATCACCGACGCAGGTGCATCGGCCTTCGTAGACGCAGGAGAGCCTGGCGCTAGCCATTTCCCCGCAGCGCTCCTCGGCCGTGGAGCCGGTGGCGACGACGGCTGCCAGGCACTTGTCGGTGAAGCTCCACGTTGCAGCCAGCCTGACCTGGGTGTCGATCTCGACCGACCCGTCGGCAAGAAAGACCAGGGAACCGGAGTGAGTGCCGTCGCAGATCGCCTCGTTTCCAGTCCCGATGCACTCTGGCCGGTCGTCGTAGGGATGCTCGCACAATGCCGCGGCTGCGACCGGATCGTCGGGGCACAGGGAGCGAAAGAGCCAGGTTCCGAGGAGGTCGCCGCCGCACGCCGCGTAGCCAACGACGGGGCAGTCCTCGTCGCCGGCCGGTGCGTCGAGCTCGGCACCGTGATCGCCCACTGGAGTCGAGTCAGGCGACGAGCGGCCATTGCCACCGCAAGCGCCGAGCCCAACAACGAGCGCAAAAACCACGCGCGCCACCGCCGCCGTCCTCATCGTTGCCCCTGCCAGCTGTGTCCTGGTCAATGCTAAGGGCCAGAAAATGGACGAGTCAATCATCAGAGCGGCCATGACGCCACCGCGCCTCAGGCGAACGCCGCAGCCGCGCGGCTTCGACCAGAGCTCGAGGAACGCCTCCGGGGTGGCCGACCGGAGGAACGCGACCCGGTAGAGCCCGTGGAGGGTGACCACCACCTGGTCGAAGTCGACCAGCACCATCAGTGTGGATTCTAACAGGATGGACACCCTGCGTTGCCGACAGGCGGGTGGCCGACGGGCATCGACACCAACGTGCCAACGAGCTAGCATCGGGCAATCCCCGCGGAGACCAAGATGGAGCCAGCAACGAGGCCAATTCGGCTCAGGCAGGAGGTCGACGTGGTCGCCGTGCGCCTGGCCTGCGGGGAGCTAGCCGACCGGCTGGGCTTCAGCGCCATCGACAAGTACAGCGCGGTGATCAGCGTCTCCGAGCTCGCGACGAACATCCTGGTACACGCGGGCACCGGCACCGTCACGCTGCGGGAGACGGCAGCCTCCGATGGTTCCCCCGGCCTCGTGATGGTGGCGAGCGATCAGGGTCGGGGCATCGACGATCTCGAGCTTGCCCTCCAGGATGGCTACTCGACCAGCGGGGGGCTCGGCTGCGGCCTGCCCGGGGTGGGGCGCTTGATGAGCGACCTGGAGATCTCCACCACCCCCGGGGCTGGAACCACGATCCGGGCGGTGAAGTGGCGACAGCGACCGCGGCGGAGACTGCTCGGATCGGGGCGCCAATAAGCCCCGGATCAACCTAGGTCGTCGAGGCTCCCTGCCGACGGGCTCTCCTCCTGGTGCACCGTACGTCCGGTGAGCACGAAGGCCCGCCGCAGGCCGGCCTGGAGCGAGCCCAGGGTGCTGACGCGGCTGAGGTCGACCCGCAGCTGCACCAGCGTCTGCGCGATGTGCGGGCTGACACCGGTGAGCAGTGCCTCGGCCCCGAGGAGGCGCACCGCCTCGATGGTCCTGAGCAGGTGGTTGGCAACCTTGGTGTCGACCAGGGGAACGCCGGTGATGTCGATGATCGCCACCGAGCAGTGGGTCTTCTCCACGGTGTCCAGCAGACCTTCCATGATCTGCTGTGCTCGCGCCGTGTCGACGGTGCCGATCAGAGGCAGGATCAGGATCTCGTCCCAGACCTGGATCACCGGCGTCGAGAGCTCGATCATGGCCTTGGTCTGGAGCTCGATGGTGCTCAGCTTCTCCTGCAGCTGCCGCAGGTGCGCGTCACGCTCGCGGGCGAGCGACTCGAGGTTCTCACCCACCAAGCGGGCGGCCATCATCACCTCGGCCAGCGGAGCATCGGGGTCGGGATCGGGGAGCTTGGCATCGAACTGCGAGGTCAAGCCGATGCGTGCCAGGTATTCGAGGAGCTTCTCTTGCTGTGTTTCCACCTGCTGCTTGTAGGCATCCAGCTCGGCGCTCATCTGCTCTCCCTCGAGTCTGCTACTGCCTCAACCATGCTTCGGCTTCCTCCCGGGTCAACCACAGCCGGAGCGGCACCTTGCTCACCCGGCCAAACAGGTTGAACATCGTGCGCATCAGGAACGATCCGCCATAGATGGCCACCTTGCTCAGCGGCGAGCCCTCCGCCAAGACCACGGCGGACATGTGTCGGCGTGCATCTGGCTCGGTGCTCCTGAAGCCGGCCGGCAGCGGCATCAGCACCGGATAGCGCTGGCCGATCCGCCGGGAGAGGTCGATGAGGGTCTCGGCCAGGTGCTTCGCGTCATCCAGCCGAAACTCGCCCGTCTGGTAGAGCAAGTACCACTCGGGACATTCCGACAGCTGGTACGTGAACTTCCCGTCGGCGCTCCGATACTCCGCGATGCTGGTTCCTTCCACGATCAACCCCGCTGAAAAGTCGAGAGGTACCCACAAGAAGGGCTTCCGCGCGGTCGATTTTTCGCTCGCGCTGGACCTTCCGTCAATAGGGCAAACCCCGAAAGCCGCCTACGGGATCCCTGAGTCCGGCGTCCCGCGCACCCGCGCCCCCCGCGAGGGGCAGGACGCCGAGACAGGCCGCAAGCGAGCCACAATCCGCTGGCGGGGGGACCATGCGCCGGGTACCATTTGTTTGATCAGCTATAGGTCGAGCGTGAGGGGAGCTCCTCGGCGAGAAGAAGTCCGACCCATGAAGGTTGTCTGTTCGTACTGTCAGAGCCACATCAACGACAAGGCCCCACTCGACGACGAGCGAATCTCCCACGGGATGTGCCCCGCGTGTGAGGAGCACTTCGGCCAGCAGCTCGATGGGCTGAGCCTCGGCGCCTACCTCGACAACTTCCCCCACCCCGTCATCGCCGTCGACGGCGACGGGCGGTTGCTGGCCGCCAACCGGCAGATGGGCGAGCTGCTGGGCAAGCCCCAGCAGGAGCTGGCGGGCTTGCTCGGCGGCGACGCGTTCGAGTGCTGCTATGCCCGGCTGCCGGGCGGCTGTGGCCACACCGTCCACTGCGAGACCTGCACCATCCGGCGGGCAGTCCGCCACACCGGTGACACCGGCGAGCCACTTCACCGCCAGCGGGCCTACGTCGACCGGCGCGACGGCCGGCTCGACGTCCTGATCTCGACCTACCTCGTCGGCGATGTGGTCAAGGTCGTCATCGACCCCATCGCTCCGTAGCGGCCGCTGCGCCTGCCGCGCGTCAACCCGCTGGCGACAGACGCCGGCGGCCTACCCGCCACCAGATCCCGGCGGGCTGCGGACCCGGGGTCCTTGCGGCGCCTCAGAACCGCGAGCGGTACGACGCCACCGCCT
>JAUVBO010000451.1 GCA_030591195.1 Pseudomonadota bacterium | reverse complement strand
ATTCCGATTGCTTCGCCGCGCTCGGTCCGTGAAGTTGGTCAGCACTCTAGCGCCGGCCGCTCCTTTTCGGGGCCGCAGGCGCGATCTGGGAGAGCAGCTTGCGGGCCGCCTCGGAGAGGCTAACGAAGCGGATTCCAGACTGAAACGGCGCGACCTGGCGAGCCCAGATCACCTGGCCGCCGACGTCGATCTGCTGACGGTCGGCCTCGCCGTCCTCGCCGAAACCCAGCCGGAGCGTGACCCTGGCGCCTGGCTGCTCGGGCGCGGTGGTCACCAGCCGCAGACCTCCCCGGCTGATGTCGGTCAGCTCCCGGTGGGCCACGCCATCGCTGCCCTCGTACCCGAGCAGGTCGATCGCGGGTCGGACCCGGGGGGAACTCCGTCGTTCGGTGGTCTCGCCGTGGTTTGCTTCGCTCATCGGGGTCGCTTCCTCCGGTTGCGCTGCCGGGCCTCGAGCGCGCCGAGCGCCTGGTTCATCTCGACCAGCGCGCGGTGGGGCAGCCACGCCGGGTGCCCCAGCCGGTAAGCTCGCCGGCCTCGCCGGAGGAAATGCAGCGCCAGCGCTTGCTCGCCCTGCCGGTAGTGGGTCAACCCCCGAAAGACGAGGTAGCGCACCACGCCCTTGCCGTTCATCGACTGCTGGTGGTTCTGTAGCTCGACCCAGGTCTGCATCGCCGAGATGTAGTCGCCCTGACGGTAACGGGCGATGCCGCTACCGATGTGGCCCCCGACGCCGCAGGCGCTGGCCTCGAACAGCAACCACAGACAGCTCACGGCACCCAGGGCAGCTCGGCGAGGCATGATCTCCTCCGATGGCGGTAACCTAGCTCGAACCGTCGGAGAGCGTCCACCTCGATTCGGTCTTGATCGTTGGCGCGACGATTCTATGATTGAGAGGTGATGCAGAGCCTGCGTGACAAGCTGCTGAAGTCTGGTCTGGTGGACAAGAAGAGCGCCCGCAAGTCCAAGACCGAGGCTCGGCGCCAGAAGAAGAAGCGCGGTGGCGCGGGGAAGGTCGACGCCGAGCAGGACCAGCGCCGCCAGCAGGACTACACCGAGCGCACGGCCTCCGAGGCTCGCGTGGCCCAGCGGGAGGCGGCGCAGGTCAACGCCGCGCGTGAGCGCCGCGAGCGCGAGGAGCGGCGGCGCAATATCATCGAGCGCCACTGCCTGGTCAAGATCGATGGCGATCAGCGTTGTTTTCACTTCGTCGCGCCCGACCGCAAGATCCAGCGGTTGATGACGACCGATCGCGTGGCCGAGCGGCTGGTGGCTGGCGAGGTGGCGATCGTCTCGGCGCCCTACGACGCCCGGCGTAGCTACCGGCTGGTGGAGCGCGAGATCGCCGAGCGGCTCGAGCAGCTCGCGCCGTCCTGCCTGCTGTTCTGGAACCGGGACCCGGCGGGCGACGACGAGCGGGGGCCGACCTACGGGGCAACGGGCCCTGCTACGGCTGCGGCGGAGCCGACCAGCTAGCGCGATCCGGCCTCACGCCCGGCCCTTGCCCATCGGATTGGCCGTCGCCCGTGGGCTCAGCTGCTGTCGCCAGGCTCGATCATCGACGCCAGCGCCTGGGCGAAGGCATCGGGCTGCTCGACGAACGGAACATGGCCGGCGGGCTCGATGGTCACGGTGGGCACGCCGGCCGCGCTCAGTAGCTCGAGGGCGCCGCGGCTCATCCCTTCCGGTGACCCGGCGATGAACCAGGCTGGCATCGACAGCGCCGCCAGCCGCTCGGCGAGGCGCCCCTCGTCCGACAGCGCGATCAGCTCCAGCGAGTGTGCGTGGAAGGTACGTGGATCGCACATGCACAGGCTGACGTAGTAGTCGCGTAGTGCCGGTTCGTCGTGCCCCAGCTGGTAGATCGCAGCGGCGAGATCACGCAGACCGCGCTCGGCAAAGACCGCCTCCGGTTGCCCGGCGACCTTGCCGCTGAGGGTGCAGTCGGTGGAGCAGACGTTGCCCTCGACATCGACCACGCAGCGAACGCCGTCCGGCCAGCGCTCGGCGAGCATCTGGGCCACGACCCCGCCCATCGAGTGGCCGACCACCGACAACGGCGCAGTCGCGCGGCCGCCGAGCCACTCGACCAGCCGCTCGACGAGTTGGTCAAGCGACTCCGGCGCCGCTGGCCAGGGGCTCTTGCCGTAGCCGGGCAGGTCCGGCACCAGCTTGGACCACCGGCTCAGCTCGGGGCGGTCGACCACCGCGTCGAAGCAGCGGCCCCACGCCCCGAGGCCGTGCAGCAGCAGCAGCGTGCCCTCCTCGTCGGAGGTGCTTGGGTGATGACGGACGAACATCCCGGCCTCGATCGAGTGCGAGGGGCCGGCCGCGGGCTGGCCAGAGCTGGTTGCGGCGTCCATCGGTCAGTCGCGCTCTAGGGAGCCGGCACCACGGCTCGGTGGACCGTCGCCTCGCCCAGGGGCGCCCAGTAGAGTGTCTGTGCCCCGTCGCCGGCCAGCCGCGCCTCCTGCTGAGCGATCCGCACCGTGGCGCCGCTGTTGAGGTCGGTCAGGTAGACCCCCGACGACGCGCTCCAGGCCAAGCGGTCGCCCAGCAGCACCGGGCCGCGAAGGCCCGCGTTGTTGTTGGCCCCGCCGATCCACAGCAGCGCCTGCTCGCTGCCGCCCGGCAGGGCGATGCGTGTCAGGGCCTCCGTCAGGTCGCCGGCCTGGGCGACGAGGAGCGCGTCGGCGGTGGCCACCGCGCCGGCCCACCTGTAGTCGGTTCGCTTGACGCCGAGGGGCTGGACAGTCGCCTGGCCGTCGGCCTGCATCGGGCCGTCGAGGTCGGCGAAGAAGAGCTGGTCGCCAAGCGCCGCGAGCGGGCGGCTGAGGGTCGTCGCCTGCTGGTAGGGGCTGCTGTAGAGCTCCTGCGCCGCGCCGCTGCCAGCGAGCGGGAGGCGCACCACGACGCGAGCGCCAGGATCGGACACGAACAGCCAGGTCTGGCCCACCGCGATGCCGCCGTCGAAGGTGCCGCCTGCCGGCGGGCTGTAGTGGGTCTGCAGGTCGGCGGACCCCGGGCTGTCACCGCCCGCCCGCGTTACCGAGTGGACGCCGACCTCGCTGGCGAGGTAGAGGCGCGGCGCGCTGCCGCTGCTGGTGGCGATCTGACTCACCGGCGCTGGCGCGGCGCTGTGGGCGGTGGCGTCAGCGGCGGCCGGCGACCAGTGCCAGATCGCGGTGCCCGTCGCGACGTAGAGCCCGGCCGAGTTGGCGTGCAGGGCAGTGATCGTTGGCAGGCTACCTGTGGACTGATCGAAGCCGAAAGAATCGTCCTCGACGTCGGCGAGCTCGATCGTCTCCGGCGCGAAGTCGCTCGCCCGAGGAGGTGTAGGGGGAGGCAGCCCGGTGTCCGGGACGGCCAGGCTGCCGCTGTCAGCGGCGGCCCCGCCGTCGGCGAAGGGGATCTCGATCGGCGTCGCGGTGCAGCTGGCGCCGGCTCCGATGAGGACCAGCAGCAGCGTGTGCTTCGAGAGAGCGATGATCTGTCTCATGGCCGCATCCTACCACCATCGCTCGTGGGGTGGATCCCTGCCGATGCCCGTCAAGGCCCTGGTCATCGTGGCCTGCGCCAGGGCTAGTCGGGCTCGCCAGCGTGCCTCCAGAAGAAGGTTGCGAGCTCGGCGCGGTCAACCCGGGCCAGGGTGGGGTTCGGCTCCTTCGGTGGTAGACCGAGTTACCGGCTACCCGCTCGAACGCCCCTGGTGGGCATGGCGCCGCCAAAGCGATGATCAGCGGGGTGTGCTACGCTGACCGCAGGTCAAGATCGTGCAGGACAAACCGGGTGAGGGCGCCATGGCGAACAAGGAACAGAAGAAGCGGTCCGCGAAGACCAACAAACCCAAGCTCTCCACCAAGGAAAAGAAGAAGAAGAAGAAAGCAGCGCAACAGTCCGACTAGTAGGCGTCGTAACGCGGCGAAACCACGCTAGCAAGTGTGGTAGTTGAAGCACGGCCGGCATCGGAGGGTCTGGGGCGCGCTACGGCTGCGGCCCCGACCACCTAGGTGAGCCGGCCTCACGTCCGGCCCAGGCCATCGGGTTGGCCGCCGCGGCGGCGAGGGTCTTGGGCCCGATGACGATCACTCCGATCCAGCCCTTGTCCTTGATCAGGTCGACCGCGCGCCGGGCAGCCTTGGCCGGAGCCTGGCCGAGGGAGAGCCAGCGGACAACCTCTCGGCCGAGGCTGGCCTCGATGATCCGCTCGCCCGTGCCGGTGGCAGCCATGGCGCCGTGCTTGCTGGCGAAGAGTCCCGCGCCGAAGACCGGCACATCGCCTACCCGCCCGCGCAGGGTGATCGAGGTCCCGCCCGTGGAGAGGGCGACGGCGAAGCGGCCATCGGTGCCGCGAACCGCGACACCCACGGTGTCGGTGCCGGTGGCGCCCTCGTCGAGGCCGGCCACCTTCAGCGTGCGCTTGAAGTTCCACTTGCTGCGCCAGTCGAAGGTGCGCCAGCGCT
>JAUVBO010000706.1 GCA_030591195.1 Pseudomonadota bacterium | reverse complement strand
GGTAGCCGTCGAAGCGATGCCTGCCGCGCCGTTCGAAGGTGTACCGGTAGGAGGTCTGCTGGGTACGCCCCGGGAGCACCTTGAGGAAGTAGCACTTCTTGTCCAGCAGCCGCCCCTCGAGCAAGTCCTCGACCTCGACCGAAAAGGATGACAGGCGCCGCTTGTCGTTGCGCACGCTGGCGCCGATCAGCACCGGCTGGCCGGCGAAGACACGACGCGGAAGGTGGCGGCTGAGCCGCAGGCGACGCAGGGTCTGCTCCGAGAGGATGCCGCTGCCGACGATCAGCGTCAGCATCATCCCGAGCACCAGGTAGAGCAGGTTGTTGCCGGTGTTGATCGCCGCGAAGCCGATCGCCAGGGCCAGCGCGACGAAGTACTTGCCCTCGCGGGTGAAGCGCAGCCGGCGCCGGTAGCGGGCGAACCGCCGACCAGCCCCGCGGCCTGTGACGCAGCGCGACTTGGAACCGCTGGCGACCCCGGAGCGCCCATTGCGGGACGGGGGCCGCATTGAGCTGGTCTTGGCTGCTGGTGGTCGGCGCTCCTCGGTCACCACGCCCCTCGAGTCAGAGCGGAACCACCACGCGTTCGAGGATCTCGGCCAGCACCCGCTCCGCCTCGTCGCGGCTGCGGGCGAGCGATTCCTGGTGGCCGGCAAGCACGACCCGGTGGGCCAGAGCACTCGAAGCGAGGTCCTTGAAGTCGTCCGGCACGCAGTGCTCGCGGCCGTCGATCAGCGCCCAGGCCTGGGCCGCCCGGAACCAGCCGATGGCGCCGCGCGGGCTGACGCCGAGGGTCAAGAATGGTGAGCCGCGGGTCTCGGCCACGACGTTCATCGCGTAGTCGAGCAGGACCTCGTCCACGCGCACCGCGTCGACCTTGAGCTGGGCGGCGCGGATCTCGTCGAGGGTCACCACCGGCTCGAGGCCGGCAAGGGTGGCGTCCCCCCCCCGATCCGCGACAACCTGGCGCTCGTGCTCGGCCGACGGATAGCCGACGACCACCCGCAGCAGGAAGCGGTCCATCTGCGACTCGGGCAGCGGGTAGGTGCCGAAGTGCTCCACCGGGTTCTGGGTGGCGATCACCATGAAGGGCTCAGGGCTCGGGTGGGTCTCGTTGTCGACCGTGACCTGGCCCTCGTTGAGCACCTCCATCAGCGCACTCTGGGTCCGGGGCGAGCTACGGTTGATCTCGTCGGCGAGCACGACGTTGGCGAAGATCGGTCCCGGCTTGAACTCGAAGCGGCTCGCTTGCTGGTCGTAGACGCTGACGCCAAGGATGTCCGAGGGCAACAGATCGGAGGTGAACTGAATCCGCCGGAAGCTACCGCCGACCGCCTTGGCCAGGGCCCGAGCGAGGGTGGTCTTGCCCACCCCGGGGACGTCCTCGACCAAGACGTGTCCCCGGGCGAACAGCGCCGCCAGCAGGTGCCGCACCACCTGTGCCTTGCCGCGGATCACCGCGCCCACGGCCGCCTCAAGCCGCGCCGCGACCTCGGCAGGGCGGAGCGGGAGCCGGTCCGGTTCTCTCGTCTGCCTCAGGTTCTGCAAGGTACAGCTGATGATACCACCCTCGAGCGTGATCGTCAGATCTTGACCGGTCTCAGCCGGGCGGAGACCCGCGCCATGGCCGGGACCTGGGCGACGAAGCGGCTTCCCCGTTCACCAGCGGGCTCGAGCGCCAGCGTGCCCTCGTGCAACTCGATGAACGCCCGAGCCAGCGGTAGCTCGAGGCCGAGGCCAAGCTGGCCAGCCTCGCGGCGGAAGCCGACGAAGGCCAGCTCGCGGTCCTCCGGCGACAGCGCCCCGGAGCTGTCGCCGACCACCAGCGCCAGCCGGTGACGCGGATCGTCGCCCCGCGGCGGCGCCACCTGCAGCTGCACCAGCACCCGCTCGCAGCCCGGCGACCGAGCACAGAAACCGATGATGTAGGCGAGCGCCTCGGCCAGCCGCTGGCGGTCGATCCGCAGCACCGGCATGCCCGGGTGCAGCTCGGTCTCCAGCTCCACGCCGTCGGGCCGGCCGCGCTCGGCGACCAGGCCCAGCGCCGTGGTGAGCAGCTCGGCCGGCGGCGTGTCCTCGAAGTGCAGGGTGAGTCGCCCGGCCTCGAGCTTCGCCGAGTCGAGCACCTCGTTGACCAGGTGCAGCAGCTGGTGTCCATTGCGTTGGACGGTCTCGAGCGCCCCTCGCTGGGCCGCGCTGAGCTCGCCGCTCATGCCGCGCAGCAGCAGCTCGCAGTAGCCGAGGATCGCGGCCAGGGGGCTCCGCAGATCATGGCTGATGCTCGCCAGAAACCGCGTCCGCAGGCGATCGACCTCCAGGGCCTTCTCCACCGCGACGAAGTGCGCCACGTGCATCTCGGCGAGCCGCCGGAGCAGCCGGTTGAGCGCGCCGGTGAGCTGCCGCAGCTCGCCGAACTGGGGCGCGCCCGTCGCCAGCGGACTGAGCGCGGGGAGCTCGCCGGTGGACGGCTCCTGCTCGCGGTCCAGCTGCGCGACGGCGACGGCCCCCGCCAGGGTCTCGACCCGCGCCGTCAGCCGACGAAGGTCGATCACCAAGCTCCGCCCCAGATCCCAGGCCAGCGCGATCACGAGGCCGAGCAGGGCGAGCATCAGCATCGCCACCGACGGCGCGAGCACCGGCTCGGCGCCGCTGGCTGCCAGGAGCTCCCCGCGGGGGGCCACGGCGAGGAACCGCGCCCGCTGTCCCGGCGGCAGCGGCACGCTGTTCGGCCTCCGTTCGGCCGTGAACAGCACCCGGACCTGCTCGAGCCGCAGCCGGGCAGCCGCCTCGCGCAGCGCATCGGCGTCGAGGCCCGCCGCGGCGGCGCCAGCCAGCAGCGCGCCGAGTCGCTGGTGATGGCGGGCACGAGCCTCCCGCTCGAATCCGTCGACACGAACCGCGCCCACTGCCGCCGGCAAGGTGGCCGCGCCGATCGCCGCCACCAGCACGATCGCGATCTTGATCGTCAACCCCGCGCGGAGCCCCGCCGGGAGCGCCTCGCGGTGAAAATGGCTGTAGATCGGCCGGGTCCAGGCCCGCAGCAGCAGGTGGAACGCCGATGCAACGAGCAGCACCAGCGCCACCGAGCGGGCGGCGAGGGCCCCCGTTACCGGCCGCGGGAGCCCGAAGGCGAAGCGGTCGAGGAAAACCTTGCTGCCGATCATCACCAGCGCCAGCACCACGCCGAGCAGCACCGCCAGCACCGGGAAGCGCAGTGCGGCGGCCCGTGCGGCCTCCTCCAGCGCCAACTCGGGCCTGCCGTCGTCGCCACCGGCGCCGGCTGCAGGTCGATCCGGCTTGGCCTGGCACCAGCGAACCAGCGGGCGTAGCCCGAGCCAGGTGTAGCCGGTGAGCAGCAAGTAGAACGCCGCGACGTAGGCCAGCCAGGCCCAGGCCTGCTCCGTCCGCTGGGTCGCGGTCAGGCCCGCCAGGCCGTTGGCCGCCCACTCGAGGCC
>JAUVBO010000096.1 GCA_030591195.1 Pseudomonadota bacterium | reverse complement strand
CGGCGAGGCGATGGACGTTTGCTTCGCGGGAGCGGTAGTCGCCGCCCTTGACCGTGTCGTAGAACAGCCGGTAGACGCTGTCGCCGTCGTTCTGGTAGTTCTTCGCCGCGTTGATCCCGCCCTGGGCGGCGATGCTGTGCGCCCGGCGCGGGCTGTCCTGGTAGCAGAACGCGCTGACCCGGTAGCCGAGCTCGGCCATCGACGCGGCGGCCGAGGCGCCGGCGAGGCCAGTGCCGACGACGATCACCTCGAACTTGCGCTTGTTGGCCGGGTTGACCAGCTTCATCTCGAAGCGGTGGCGCTCCCACTTCTTGTCGATCGGTCCGTCGGGGACCCTGGCGTCGAGCGTGGCGGTCATCAGCAGGCTCCTGCGGGCGGCAGCAATCCGGCAAGGACGGCGGCGGGCATCGAGATGTTGCCGACGACGAGGAGGATCGAGACGGCGGCGCCGAGGCGTCGCCAGCGCAGCTCCCAGCGGGGCGAGATCAGCCCCAGGGTCTGGAACAGGCTCCAGACGCCGTGGTAGAGGTGCAGCCCGACGAAGATCTGGGCCACGACGTAGATCGCCGAGACCCACCAGATCGAAAACCCCTCGACCACGTTGCAGTAGACCGCGCCTGCGACGAAGTCGTGGTGGGCGCTGCCGACGGTGAAGTGCAGCAGGTGGTAGATCAGGAAGGTGAAGATCGCGACCCCGCCGAAGATCATCGTCCGGGAGGAGATCGTCGACGCCTGGGGTTGCTCGCGGTGGTAGCGCTGGGGGCGAGCTCGGCGGTTGGTGAAGAAGAGGGTGATCGCGCTGAGCAGGTGCAGCCCGAGGCAGAGCAGCAGCACGCTGCGCGCGACCCAGACCAGCCCGGGGTTCGCGTGGAGAAACTTGGCGTAGCCGTCGAGCTTTTCCTGCCCGAGGAAGAGCTGCAGATTGCCGATCATGTGGACGATGACGAAGCCGAACAGCAGGGCTCCGGTGACGGCCATCACCGCCTTCTTGCCGATCGTCGTCTGGTAGAAGCCGAGCGCGTGCGTCGTCGAGGACATCGCGTCTTCCAGATCGTGGTGGTTGCCCGACATCTCCACGGAAGTTCACGAGAATCGCGAGTGTCGGAGCCGCACCCACGGCACTGCTTGTCCTGGTGTATAGCAAGGATAACCAGCGGGAGCACGGTCCTTCTCGGCATTGCTGTTCGGCTTCCTTGCCAAGCGCGGACGGCCGCTCATAAGTTATAGGGGTCGTGAATCCGCCGTCGCTCGAGACCTACGAGGACCTCAAGCTGGTGCTGCTGACGCCATGGGGCAGCACCGCGTTGGTGCTGGCGATCGTCGCGGCGCTGCTCGCCTTGGCGCTCTCGTCCTGGGGCTACCGTCGTCACCCCATCTGGCCGCGGCTGCTGCTGACCTTGCTGCGGGCGCTGGCGGTGGGCGCGGTGCTGCTGCTGGTGCTCCAGCCGGCGCTGCAGCTGCGCAGCGTGGCCCGGCGGCCCAACCACGTCGCGGTGCTGGTCGACCTGTCCCAGTCGATGGCCGTGCGTGACCGCCCGGGGGTGCCGACGCGGCTCGAACGCGCTCGCGCGCTGCTGTCGCGCTCGCGCCAGCGCCTCGAGGCCTGGGGCGCCCGGCGGGTGGTCAGCGGCCACGCCTTCGGCCGCCGGCTGCGGCCGCTACCGCTGTTCGACAAGGCAACGGCGGCCAGCCCGCTCGAGGCACGCGACGACGCGACGCGGATCAGGGCCGCGCTCGCCGGCCTGCGCCGCGCTCACCAGGGCAACGATCTCGCCGGGGTGGTGCTGATCTCGGATGGCAACGACAATGGAGTGTTCGGTCAGGGAGGGGGCGCGTTCAGCGAGGGCGCGCAGGGCGGTGGCGCGGGCTAGGGGGAGGGCGGCAGCCGGCCCCGGGGTCTGACGCCGTCGGCTCGACGGTTCCTCGAGCGCTTCGGCGCGCCGGTGCACACGGTCTGGGTCGGCTCATCGAGCCTGCGCGACCTCGCGGTGACCCGGGTGCGCGCCGACGACTTTGCCTTCGTCCGCAACGCGGTCAAGATCGAGGCCGAGTTGCTGATCAACGGCCTGCCCGTGGGCGAGGTGCCGGTGACCCTGCGGCAGGGCGAGCGGGTGCTGACCGAGAAGCGGATCACGCTGCGCAAGGATCAGCAGCGCTACCGCGTCGAGTTCGAGTTCGTGCCCCAACGGGTGGGAAAGTTCGGCTTCTCGATCTCGGCGCCGGTCTTCGACGGCGAGGCGCTCGCGTCGAACAACAGCCGCGTGTTCCTGATCAAGGTCATCCGCGACCGGATCCGCGTGTTGCAGATCAGCGGGCGGCCGTCGTGGGACCAGCGATTCTTGCGGCGGCTGCTCAAGCGTGATCCGAACGTCGACCTGATCTCGTTCTTCATCCTCCGCACCCTCGCCTCGCTCTCGACGGTCCCGCCGAGCGAGCTGTCGCTGATCCCATTCCCCACCGAGGAGCTGTTCGAACGCGAGCTCGGCAGCTTCGATCTGGTGATCCTGCAGAACTTCAACTTCGGCCCGTACGGCATCGGCGTCTATCTGCCCCACCTGCGAAAGTACGTCGAGCAGGGCGGTGGGCTGGCGATGATCGGCGGTGACCTGAGCTTCTCGTCGGGCGGCTACGCCGGCACCGCTGTCTCGCGGGTGCTGCCAGTGCGGCTGCTGGCGCCCGGACCGGACCCCGCGCGGCTGATCTCCGAGGACGACTTCCGCCCCCGGTTGACCGCCCGGGGCCGGGAACACCCGATCCTCCAGATCGGCCGCACCCGGCGCGAGACCGAGCGGCTGCTGGCCGGTCTCCCGCCGCTCTCGGGCGTCAACCGGGTGGGCGGCCCCCTGGGCGGGGCCACCGTGCTGGCGGTGCACCCGCGGCTGCGCACCGACCAGCGCGAGCCGATGCCGGTGCTCGCGGTTCGCGAAGTGGGCAAGGGCCGTAGCCTGGCCCTGACCAGCGACTCGCTCTGGACCTGGGCCTTCGCCGCGCTCGATCGGCCGGGCGTCGGCAGTCGCCGGGGCTACGACGGCTTCTGGCGCAACGCGATCCGCTGGCTGATCCGGGATCCGGAGCTGAAGTACCTGCGCGTGATCGCCCAGCGCTCGCGGGTCCGGATCGGCGCACCGATCGAGGTCGTGGTCCGAGCCTACAACCCCGACTACAGCCCGGCCCAGGGGCTCAAGGTGCGCTACGAGGTCGCGCCGCTGTCTGGGAACATCGCCGGCCTTGCCCGGGCCGGCCAGACCGACGACACGGGGGAGCTGCGAGTCCGCTACACGCCGACGACCACCGGTCCGCACCGGATCACCGCCCGGGCGACGATCGGCGGGCGGCAGACGGTCGAGCAGGAGCTGGTGCTGGTCGATCCCGCCGGGCCGGAGCAGCGTGATCCTCGGGCGGTCTCGGAGCTGCTGCAGCAGATCTCGGCAATCACCGGCGGCCGCTACCTCGGGCCGGCCCGGGTGCTGCCGGAGCTGAAGCTGTTGCCGCCGCGGGTCGTCCGCGTCAACTGGCGACGAGACGTGGAGCTGTGGAGTCGCTGGTGGTGGCTCGCCGGTGCGGTGCTGCTGCTCGCCCTCGAGTGGCTCGTCCGCCGGCGTCACGGGCACTTCTAGGTGATACTCAACTGGCAGCGGGAGTGATCAGGTGAGACGAGCGAAGGTGGGATCATTCGGGGAGCGTCGCGGGCGATGGCTCGCCGCCGCGGCGATGGTGCTCAGCCTTGGCTGCGCCACGCCACGGCAAGCGTGGGCTGACGACGATCCGGCGGTGATCGTGCTCTACGACGGCTTCGGCACCGTCGACGGGGCCACCCTCGGCGGCCGGGTGCTCGAGGACCAGGGGCTCGACCGGCCCCGGCGCAACGAGTCCTGGTACCGCCGCGTCAAGCGCAGTGTCCAGCTGCTCGAGTCGGACGAGATCCCCCACGCCGAGCTCGAGCTGAAGGTGCTCGGCCGGCGTCAGCGGATCAAGGCCGACAAGGAGGGGCTCTTCCGGCTCGCGCTCAAGGGTCCGCTGCCCGCCGGTGAGCACCGTGTCTCCGCCCGGCTGCTGCGGACCAAGCGTCGCCAGCGGACGATCGAGGGGCGGCTGCAGGTCTGGCCTCGAGCGCGGAGCAAGGGCAGCGCCGCGCCGGTGGCGGTGGTCAGCGACATCGACGACACGGTGCTCGAGAGCGGGGTGACGAACAAGAAGAAGCTGATCTGGCGGCTGCTGACCCGCAACGCGACGCAGCTCAAGAGCTACGCCGGGGCACCGGCGCTCTACCGGGCGCTGCGGGCGCGCGGCTACCCGATCGTCTTCGTCTCGGGTAGCCCGGTGAACCTCTACCCGCGGCTGCGCCACTTCTTCGCCCGGCAGCGCTTTCCGCGGGCGCCGATGCTGCTGAAGAACCTCGGGCTGTCGAAGGGCTCGGACAAGCTCTTTGGGCAGCGGGCCTACAAGCTGCGCCAGATCGCCACGGTCCAGCGGCTGCTCCCCGGCTACCGGCTGCTCCTGATCGGTGATTCGGGCGAGAAGGACCCCGAGATCTATGCCGCGGTCCAGCGCCAGGCGCCCGAGCGCGTGGTGGCGACGTTGATCCACCGGGTCACCGACGAGAAGGCCTCGAGCCGGCGGTTTGCTGGCCAGCTGCTCTTTGCCCGCTACGCCGAGGCTGCGCGCGAGCTCCGGCGGCGTCGGTTGATCGCCGCGCCGGTCTCGGCGCCGAAGCGGCGGGTACGGCCATGAGGTGGGCGGTGATCCTCGGCGGGCTCACCGGGCTGGTCGTCCTCGGTGCGCCCGCGTCGGCGGAGGCGCTCGGCGGCAAGTCCAAGGTCCGGCTGGTGCAGCTGCTCTATGGCGGGGGCAACCCGGTGCCGCGGGCCACCGGGCTACAGCGGCTGAGCTGGGAGATCGACAAGCGCACCAGCGTTGATGTCGCCCACGAGCCCCTACGGATGAAGGTCGGCGACCGGCGGCTCTTCTCCCAGCCGCTGCTCTACATGGGCGGCGACCGCGCCTTTGCGCCCCTGCCCGACGACGAGGTTCGGCGCCTGGCGCGGCACCTGATCTACGGCGGCTTCCTGATCATCGACAGCGCCGACCCGCGACCTGGCGGCGGCTTCGACAAGAGCGTGCGGCGGCTGATCGGCCGGCTGTTTCCCGAGCGCGGGCTCAAGCGGGTTGACCCGCGCCACACGCTGCATCGATCGTTCTACCTGCTCGGCAGGGCAGTCGGCCGGGTGGCCACCGTGCCGCACCTCGAGGGCATCGAGCAGGACGGCCGCTTCGTCCTGGTCTACGCCCAGAACGATCTCGCCGGCGCCTGGTCACGGGACAACTTCGGCCAGTGGGAATACGGCGTGCACCCGGGCGGCGAGCAACAGCGCGAGCTCGCCTTTCGCTGGGGGATCAACCTGGTGATGTACGCACTGTGCATCGACTACAAGGCCGACCAGGTGCACATCCCCTTCATCCTCAAGCGGCGCCGCTGGCAGGTGGGCCGCTAGCCGCTGGTTGCGGGTGACCTGGACCAGCAGCGCGCCGGTCGCCGGCGTCAAAAACGGGGCCCGCCAGGGCTGCTGATCTGGACGAACCTGACCACGGTCTCGGCGCCGAGGTCCTCGTCGATCCAGCTGCCGCTGCGAGGGGGGACGATGATCCGCCCGTCCCTGATGATGCCCGGGATGACCATCTCGTCCATCGGTGGCTGATGCAGGTAGGCGACGTGCCTGCCCTTCAGCTCACTGACCAGCATCGACATGAAATCGCTCTCGGCGGGGCTCATGAACCACCCTACCGCATGGAACATCACTTCCAGGTCGGCGAGGTTCAGGTAGCCCTTGTCCTTCAGCGCCTCGGACCGGATGTCGAACAGGTTGGTGGACACGCCATCGGACTTTGCCCCACCGACGCCGAGGCCACAGTCCGCCCCCATCTCTGCGCACGGGTCGCCCGTTCCGCAGGCACCGAGCGACAGCATCGCCGCAACAACAATCAACGAAAGACGCACGGTCGAAGGCATTGGTCGAGTCCTCTCTAGCGGTAGGCGGCGGCGGGGCGCACGACGAGCTGAGCGCGGATCTCGGCGGGCGTGAGCCACCCTCGCTCGAGGCTGCGCAGGTCTCCGACCACGTCGTGGGCGTAGAAGCGTTTTGCGTCGAAGCCACCCCGCTGGTGGCGGTCGGTGTGGATGATCGATTGGCCGACGACGTCGAGGTGATCTGCCCGCAGGCAGCCACGAAACAGCCCCCACTTGGCGCTCGAGACGTTGACCACGCCGTCGCTGGGTCCGAGCTCGCGGCTGGTGACCAGCGGGGCAAAGGAAATCAGCAGCGCGTTCATCGCGTCACGGTGTCCCTCGCCGAGGTTCCACGCCGGGTTCGCCAGCGGGTTGCCAGCGGCGTCGCTGTTGCACCAGTCGGCGTCGGAGATCCACGGGTTTGGGAGCGACGCCACGTGGCTGACGCCCGCCCACGAGAGGTACACGACCTCCGGGAGGTCGGGATAGCGCTCGTTGAACCGGCTGGCCCCCGCGGGCGACATCTCGACGAGCATCGCCTTGAAGTCGGTGTCGTAGCGACGTGCCTCGTCGTTGAGCGTCAGGCCCATCAGCTCGCCGACCGCTCGATAGAGCCGGTCGTAGTCGTCGCCCTCCGGATCACCGAAGAGGAACCGATCGGCCACGGGCGTGCCCCGGTGGTGCCCCGAGACGGAGGTCACGCTGGCGACGAAAGGCTCGGCTCGGCCGCCGTGGCCCCCCTGAGGGCTGGCGACCCAGCGCGCGTCGATGCCGCCCTGGGAGTGGCCGATGATGTGGACCTTGGTCGCCCCCGATGCTGGTAGCACGGTCTGCAAGATGAAGCGCGCGAGGTCGCGGCCACGCTGCTCGGTGGTGACGTCCGGGGCGAGGGCCGCGACGAAGACCCGGTCGGCGCCGACCTGCTCGGCCAGCCGATCGACGACGTCGTCGGCGAAGGCGCCCCAGGTGCCGGGGTGGGCGTTGAAGCCGTGAACCAGCACGATCGGGTAGTCCAGCCCGCGCGCGGTGCCATCGTCCTTGCCCCCGCGGTACGAGCTCGGCGCATCGACCGGTCCGCAGGCGAGCAGGCAACCGCAGAGGAGGAGAATCAGGTGGGGTCGGACGCTCATGACCTCCGGAGACTGCAAGGGCCATGCCTGCCGAGAGCACCTGCAAGGCGCTAGTTTTGTGTGAATCAATGAGCACCGAGCCCGGTGCCTTTGTCCCGTGTGATGGCGACTATGGTCGTGGCGTGGTCACTGCCGCGACCAGCTGGTAGTGGACGAGCGCGGGTGTGGTCACGGACCTGGCGCGAGCATCGCCGCAAAGCGCCGGGGGCAGGCGATCCCTTCCCGATCGAACCACTCCTCGGACCGCGCTCGAGCCTCGGTGCCCTCGTCGTCGGTCAGGTGGCGAGCGAGATAGCGACGCGCGACCGCGGCGTGGGCTTGCATCCCGAGGGCGTCGAATCGGTTCACGCTCAGCCTCAGCTGCTCGATCTCCCGCTCGCGTTCACCGCCGGCCGCCGCAACCCCTGCCCTGACCGAGCCAGCCAGCGCCTCGGCCAGCGGGGTCTTGTCACGCCCGATCCGCCGCGCCTCCCGCGCCGCGTCGCCGAGCAGGGCCTCTCGGCGGCTGCCCGACGTCTCGACCCCAGCAGCGAGGGCGCAGCGGGCGCGCAGGTAGCGCCCGGCGATCCGCG
>JAUVBO010000495.1 GCA_030591195.1 Pseudomonadota bacterium | reverse complement strand
TCTTCATCGCGGTGATGCTGCTGGCCTACTTCGCCTTCTTCATCCTCCAGGCGATCCTCGCCGCGCCCTTCAACGACCTGCTCAGCGAGCGGGTAGAGCAGCTGGCCTACGGCAACGAGCCTCCACCGTTTTCGCTGAAGGTGATGCTCGCCGGGCTCGGCCGAACACTCCTGCACGAGGCGGCGAAGCTATCGATCTACGCGCTGATCATGGTCCCGCTGTTCGTGCTCAGCCTGCTGATCCCGGTGCTCGGCCAAGGGCTGTTCCTCTTCGGCGGCGGCTACATGACCGCCAAGTTCATCGCTTATGATTTCATGGACTTCGTCATGGCGCGGCGGCGATGGCCCTTCGGTCGCAAGTGGCGCATGCTCAAGGACAACCGAGCGCTGACGATCGGCTTCGGCAGCTCCCTGACGGTGGCCTTGCTGGTGCCGGTGGTCGGACTGCTCTGCGTGCCGATGGCCGCCGTGGGCGGGACGCTGCTGTTCTGCGATCTCGAGAAGGCCGGCGCTTTCGAGGAGCCGAGCGCCAACCCGACGGGGCCGACTGAGATTGAAACTCCGGACGCGAGCGAATAGGCTCTTGCCATGCCGAGGTACGTGATCGAGTACAGGGGCGGGAGCATCGAGCTGCCCCCCGGGGAGACCGTGGTCGGGCGCGGAATCGCCTGCCGGATTCGCTTCAACGACCCGGCGGTCTCGAGGCGCCACCTGCGCCTGCGGGTCACCCAAGAGGACATCGAGGTGGTGGAGCTGGGCGAGACCAACCCCACCCGGCTCAACGACGGGCCGCTGCCCAAAGGTGGCTGCGCGCTGAAGCACGGCGACGTGATCGAGATCGGCAGCACCTGGTTCCGCGTCGCGTCGGTGGTCGAAGACGACGACGAGGAGCAGACCTCCCCCGGGACCGATCCGGGCGATCTCGCGCGGGGCCGGCCAGCCACGGCTCGCCCGTCGGACTATGCCGGCGGCGGCCTGTCTCCGAGCGACGGACCGCTGTCGAGCGCGATCGCCGCCACGAGCGAGGCGATCTCGAGCCGGCTCGACTGCGGCATCCCGCTGCCGACGCTCGAGAGCCAGACCTGTCCGCGCTGCCGGGCCAAGGTTCCGATCTCCAGCGACGACTGCCCCAGCTGCGGCTACCAGTGGCCCACCGGGCGACCGGTCTCGGTGACCCAGCGGATCGACGTCCGGGCGGTCAAAGAGCGCCTCGCGCGCAGCAAGCGCGCCGGACCCGAGCGTCGGGAGCACCCGCGGGTGGTGATCGACCTGCCGGTGATCTACGACAGCGAGGCGTTGACCTTCGACGCCACCTGCCGCGACATCAGCTTCGGCGGACTGTTCGTCAACACCGAGTTGCTCGATGACATCGGCACCCTCTGCACGGTGACGATCCTGCCCGACGGCGCCGCGGCCCTACCCTTGCACGGCGAGGTCACCCGCATTGTCAGGACGCGCGCGGGCGCGATCATTCCCGGGATGGGGGTGCGGTTCACCTCGCTCGGGATCGAGGCACGCGTCTGGTTGACGGCGCTCTTCCGCCAGGTCGCCGGCGTCGGCAAGGGCGAGCGACCAGGATCTGGATCGCAGGACTAGCGTCTCCGACAGCGCTCGAGCTGGGCCTCGACCCGGGCCGCCAGCGGGCCGCCTTCGAGCCGCGCCGCCTTGAGCGCGCGCTGGGCCCCGCGCGCGAAGCGGCAGGCCTGGGTCCGGTAGCTCCGGGCCAGGAGCACCTCGCTGTAGCCAAGCAGGGCCGCGACACGCAGCGCCGGATCGCGGAAGTCGTCGTCGACCAGCTGCTGGTAGACCTCGCGCGCCAGCTCGATCCTGCCTTCGCCGTGCCTGATCTGCGCCAGCAGCAGCCGGATCTCCGGCCGCTCACGGGTCGCCCGCCGAAGTCGCCGCCAGGCGGCGTCGGCCTCGGCCCACTTGCCGGCGACGATCAGCAGCCGCACCCTCAGCTCACGGCTGAGCTGCTGGTGGCTGGGCAACGCCGAGCGCGACAGCCGCGACAGCGCCGACTTCGACCCGATCTCGACGCCACTGCGGGCGTAGCCGGCGAGCGCCAGCGGGTCATCCGGGTTCTGGGCCAGCACCGCGGCGTAGATCGCGAAGGCCCCCCGGTAGTCGCCGCGGCGCAGCAACAGCGGCGCCCGGGGAAGCTGGGCGACCAGCGCGGCGTCGACCGGTGAATCCGGGGAGGACGCGGGCTTCAACGGCGCTATCGGCCGCGCAACCCCCCGCGGTGGTGGGGCGGGCTTGACCACCACGGGGGCCGTGGCTCGACGGGAACTGGTGGCGACGACGGGCGATCTCCGCTCCAACGAGCGCCGGACGACGACCCCAGCGATCAGCGCGACGGAAACCACCACCGCCACGCCGAGGAAGATCCACGGCAGCAGGCTCCGCTTGCCCGCGGTCACCGCGAGCGCGTCGAGCCCCCGGTCGCTCACCGGTGCGAGGCCGGCGGCGGGCCGAGCTCCGGTCGGCCCGGGGGCCTCGCGGGGGAGCTGCCGCGCCGCAGCGACGGGCTTGAGCGCCTGCAGCACGACGTCGGCACCGCTCAGCGGATCCACGGCCTGCCGGGCAAAGCGGTCGCGCGCCGGGGGATAGGCCGCCGTCGCGCGCCGGGCGCCCGCCGCCCGCTTGGGGGCCCGCTCGCCGTCGTTGGGGGCCCGCTCGATGTCGTTGTTCGTCTTCCCCATCTTGATCCGCTTGACCATCTTGATCTTCTGCGCCGCCCCTGGCCCGGCGCGCGCCGCGTCGTGGATCGGTGGTAGCCCGACCCGAACCACCCGCCGCGGCGTCAGGTCCTGGTCACCGATCGACAACGCGAGTCGCTCGACAGGCGGCGCCCGCTCCCAAGTCAAGAACGGCACCCGCGACGGCCGATCGAACCCGAGCTCCTCGGCGGGAGCGACCTCGCTCCGTGCCGTAGAGCCGATGGCGTCCGGCCCATCGACCAGGGTGTCGGACTGACCAAGGGGGTTGGTCCGCTCGCCGGTGTCGACGAAAAGCTGGTCCACCTTCTGGGTCACGGTGTCCACCGACGATGGCATCGATTGTTCGTTCATCACCAGGTGTCCAGGCTCCGGGACCCAGCGGCCTCGGGGACGATAGCCACAGCCGATGCCGAAGACAACACCCGACACGATCGGAACAAGAGGAGTGACCGGACCGGTTGGCTGTGGAATGCTCCCCATTGATGGCGGACAACATCAGCAAAGAGGTCAGCAGCCTGCGCGCCAAGGTGCGCTTGTATTCCCAGCAGCGCCGGCACGCCAAGGCGATCGAGTGCCTCGAGGAGCTCCGGAGGCTCGATCCGCACAATCCCCGGTGGCCCCGCAAGCTCGGTGAGGCCCACCAGCGCAACGCCGATGACCGGCGAGCGATCGCCCCCTACGAGGTCGCGGCCGAGCTCTACGCCGAGCAAGGCCTCCCGCTCAAGGCGATCGCCCTGTGCAAGGTGATCCTGGCGATCGCCCCGGCCCACCGGCAAACCAAGCGGATGCTCGCCGCGGTGCTCGCCAACCGGCGCCGGCCGGGCAGATCGCGGCGCGACACCCCCGAGTCGATCCCGCTGCCGCCGATGGCTCCCAACGCCCACGGCGTCGAGCTCCCCGCGGCGGACGGGCCGATGGAGATCCAACCCGCGCTGGCCCTGCCCCGGCTCGAGCACCGGCCGTGGCAGCCGACGCAACCGCCCCGACCGCCGGCGCCCGAGGTCGAGCCGCGAGAGGTGGCGCTGCCGCCGCTCGAGAGAGCACCAGCGACGTTGGCATCCCCACCGGCGCCCGTGCCGCCGCGGATGATCCCCCTCGGCGAGTCCCTCGACGCCATCGACCTGCGCCGGATCATGCCGGCGGTGCGGCAGCCCTCGTCGGACTACCCCGACGAGGGGGCGATGTTCGAGATCACCATCGACTTCGACGAGGCGGAGTTCGAGGCGGCTTCCGCGGCGGCCTCCGGCGCCGGGACGACCTCGCCCCAGATCCTCGCCCAGATGCCGGCGACGCCGCTGCTGTCGTCCCTCGACCAGCCCGCGCTGGAGATGCTGATCGAGCGGGTCTCGGTGCGTCACTGCGATCCGGACGAGCGGATCATCCTCCAGGGCAGCCAGGGCGAGGCGCTCTACATCCTGGTCGAGGGCGAGGTCGGCGTCTTCCGCGAAGGCCAGCAGCGGGTGGAGCTCGGCCGGTTGCAGGAGGGCGCGTTCTTCGGCGAGATCGCGCTGCTGACCCGGATGGTGCGC
>JAUVBO010000371.1 GCA_030591195.1 Pseudomonadota bacterium | reverse complement strand
GGTGCTGAATAGTAGGCTAGTGGATCGGCTGACCGACAGCGAGCGGGGCCTGCTGCTCGCCGCGCTGCTCGCCGGCGGAGCCGGAGATCGGCGGGTGCGCCGGGTCCTCGCTCATCTCGACGGGCCGCTCGGCCAACACTGCGCCGACGCCCTCGACGAGCTGGCGACCCTCTCCCGCGAGGCGCGGCAGCGGCAGGTCCGGCGGCTGACCCGGCTGGTGCTCTCGCCGCTGCCCCCAGCGATCGGGCGGGTCTCGCCGGAGCGGATCGAGGCCGCGCTCGCTGGCCAGCCGCGCCCGCTGGTCCGCTGCGCCCTGGAGGTGCTTCCTCGATCCACCACCGAGCGGCTGGCCATCGCTGTTGACGAGCAGGACCACGCCGGCCCCGTCGACCAGCGACGTCGTGCGCTGCGCTGGCGCCTCTGCCAGCGCCTGCTGTCGGAGCTGGTGCCCGATGATCGCGTCGTCGCAGCGCAACAGCGGAGCCGCGGATGAGCCGGGGACGGATCATCCGCGGCCCTCGCGGCCACGGCGGACAGCTGCCGGAGGCACCCACCGCACGCGTGATCCGCAGCGCCGAGCAACGCGCGACCCTTCGCGCCGAAGCGCGCCTGAGCGAGGCCGAGGCGCGCCTGGCCGAGGCCGAACGGGCCGCCGGAGCGCTGCTCGAGCAGGCACGGATCGACGCCCGCCGGCTCCAGCAGGAGGCGCTCGACGAGGGCCGGGCCGAGGCCGCGAAGGTGTTGCTGGGCGCGCAGGAGGCGGCCCACCACCAGCTCGCTGGGGCCGAGGACGAGCTGACCGCCCTCGCCGTGGATATCGCCGAGCGGCTGCTCGACCGCGAGCTTGCCCTCGCACCGGACGCCATCGCCGCTGTGGTCGCGCGAGCCCTCGAGGCCGCCCGGGGCTGCCAGCAGGCGGTGATCCGCGTCAACCCGGAGGACCGGGCTAACCTCGAGCCGATGCTCGCCGAGCAGGGCGCGGCCGGCCGGCTCACCCTCGCGGACGCCCGGCTCACGCTCCAGGCCGACCCGGCGATCCGCCGGGGAGGCTGCGTGATCGAGACCGACGCCGGCCAGGTCGATGGACGGCTCGAGCCCCAGCTGGCGGCGATCCGCGCCACCCTGCGGGCGGGCGCGCTCCCTGCGGCCGACCGGACAGCCCAGAAGCGACACCGATGACCTCATCGCGGCTACAGCGGGCCCGGGCCCGGCTCGACGACCTCTCGCCGGTGACGGTCCGCGGGCGGGTCTCCGCGGTCACCGGGCTGGTGCTGCGAGCGACGATGCCAGACGTCCACATCGGCGATCATCTCCGCGTCCACCGCGCGCCGCCCCTGCCGCCGCTCGACGGCGAGGTGATCGGCTTTCGCGGGACCGAGGTGGTCCTGATGCCCCTCGGCGAGCCCACCGGCGTCGGCCCCGACAGCCTCGTCGAGCGGGCAGCCCGGCGCCTGACCGTTCGCTGCGGCCGGTCACTGCTGGGCCGGGTGCTCGACGGGCTCGGCCGGCCAATGGACGGCGGGCCGCCGATCGACGACCCGGACGCCGAGGAGCGACCGCTCGACGGGCCAGCCCCCGATCCACTTACCCGACCGCCGATCCAGGCTCCGCTTTCTCTTGGCCTCCGCGCGATCGACGGCCTGCTGACCGTCGGTCAAGGTCAGCGGATCGGCCTCTTCGCCGGCGCGGGCGTGGGCAAGTCGACGCTGCTCGGACAGATCGCCCGCCAGACAGACGCGGACGTCTGCGTCGTCTGCCTCGTGGGCGAGCGCGGCCGCGAGGTGCGCGAGTTCATCGACCAGTCCCTCGGCCCCGCCGGCCTCGCTCGCGCGGTGGTGGTCTGCGCCACCGGCGACGCAGCGCCACTGCTGCGGCTCAAGTCGGCGCTGGTCGCCACCAGCGTCGCCGAGCACTTCCGCGATCGTGGCCAGCGGGTGCTGCTGCTGATGGACTCGGTGACGCGCTACGCCCGCGCCCTGCGGGAGGTCGGCCTGGCCGCTGGCGAGCCCCCCGCCAGGCGCGGCTTCCCGCCGAGTGTCTTCGCTGCCCTGCCCCGCCTGCTCGAGCGCACCGGCACCTCCCCAGCCGGATCGATCACCGCGGTCTACACCGTGCTCGTCGAGGGAGATGACCTCGACGAGCCGGTGGCCGACGAGGTCCGCGGGATCCTCGATGGCCACATCGTGCTCTCGCGCGAGCTCTGCCAGCGCAGCCACTTCCCCGCGATCGACCCGCTGCAGAGCCTCTCGCGGCTGATGACCACGGTGACCGACGTCGAGCACCAACGAGCCGCCGAGCGGCTGCGCGCGCTGCTGGCGACCTACGAGAGCAAGCGGGACCTGATCCTCCTCGGCGCCTATCAGGCGGGCAGCGACGAGCACGTCGACGAGGCCCTGGCGCGGATCGAGGCGATCGAGACCTTCCTCCGCCAGCGGCCCGACGAGACCTGTAGCCTGGCCGGCGCGAGAGCTGCGTTGCTCGAGCTGCTCGGCTGAAGCCGACCACGCCCAGGCGACCGCAGAAAGTCTCAAATACTGCGACCCGGGCCGAGAGGGTGCTACAGTCGGGCGATGGCAAATCGACCGCCTGGCGGTCGATGCGTGCCCTCGGTTCGGGTTTGCGTGGGCAATGGAAAAAAAAGAGCTTCGCGCCCTCAACAAGCTACACAAGAAAGTGGCTCGCCTGTGCAAGAAGGGCAAGCACGCTCAGGCGATCGAGCTGCAGCGCGAGGTCTGTGACAAGACCCCGCGCGACGCCACCGAGTGGTTGCAGCTGGCGACGATCTGCAAGCAGGCAGCCCAGCTTCAGCTCGCGCTCGCGGCGCGCTTTGAGGCGGCCAAGGTCGCCCGCAGCGGCGTCGACGAGTGGGTCGCCCTGGCCGAGGAGGCACTCGAGTGGGGCTTCGGCGGTGACTCCATCGAGGCACGCTTCCGTGCCGCCGACGCCTGCGCCGTCTCCGGTGACTTCCGGCGGGCGCTGACGCTGCTCGACCAAGTGCTCGATGTCGAGCCAAACCACCGTCAGGCGCAGAGGATCCGGCGGCTGGTCGCGTCCCGCCTCCCCCCCGAGGAGCAAGCGCCGGTGGATACCAAGGCCAACACCGCCGCTCAAGGTGCCAACGACGACGACGACGACGACGACGACGACGACGACGACGGCGACGAGGACTCGGCCGTGCGCGAGATGTCGTTCGTCGAGCACTCCGAGATCTCGCGGGTGCCGGCCGGTGCCGCGGACAACGAGCTGCTGCTCGAGGAGGTAACCAGCCCCCGCTGGGAGGCGCCAGAGGTCGATCTCGGCAGCGAGCGCGAGCCGACCCCGGCCGGCTACGTCTGCGGCGTCCAACCCTGGCCCTCGGTGCTCGACACCCGCACGCTGACCTTCATCGGCACCACCGACGCCTTCGGCGAAGAGCTCGACGGGATGACCGAGACGATCGTGCTCGCCGACGAGGCGCCGGCCTACATCCAGGGGCACGCCGGACAGCTGCTCTACTGCCTCGACACGGGCACGGTGTCCTTCTCGCGCCAGCGCGGCGAGCAGCACGATCTCGGCGAGATCTCGCCCGGGCACTTCTTCGGCGAGCTCGGCGCGCTGATGGGCCTGCCGAGCACCGCCACCGCCAGCGCTACCGAGTCGAGCCTGCTCCGAGTTGTCAGCCGCAAGCGGATCCAGCAACGCGTCGAAGAGACGAACAAGGTCCCGGCACTGATCAGCATGCTGCGCTCTTGGTACCTCGAGACCGTCCTGCACATCTGCCCGCTGTTCCTCGGCCAGGAGCCGAGCTGGCCCGAGGGCGATGACATCAACTGGATCACCGTCCGTCCTGGCGACCAGCTGATCGCGCTGGGCGATGACGGCGGCCTGTGCGTGATCGTCACCGGGTTTGCCAAGATCGTCCACCCGGCCGAGGGCGGCACAGTGCTCGGTTACCTCTGTCCCGGCGACCTCTGCGGCGAGATCGAGCCCTCCCCGGTGGCGGTGGTCGCCGAGTCGGTGGTCACCGCGCTGAGCCTGCCCCGGGGGCATATCAACGGCCTGACCGAGGCGGCGCGGCTGGCGTTCGAGGAGCGCCAGGCCCTCTGCCAGACCGCGGTCGACAGCATCCAGAGCGCCACCGGAATCACCGGCAACATGCCCCTCGGCCACGTGGTTGTCAGGCCGACGGACCTGCCCCGGCCCCCGTCCGCCGACCAGGGCGACACCGAGGACGAGACCGCGGTGATCGACCCCGCCGGCACGGAAGGCAAGACGCCCACCGGCTTCGCCGCCGGCGACGCCAGCGGCGACGGCGACACCGGCGGCGACGGCGACACCGGCGGCGGCAAGGCCGCCGAGACTCCCGAGCCCTGAGCCAGGCGGCTACCTCCGCTCGACGCGAACTCGCAGGTCGCCCTCGCGGTCATCGCCGCTCGCCGCCACCGAGATAACCACCACCGCAGCAGCTGCCGCCGCCGCGGCACCCCAGATCCACCAGTGGGTCCGCCGCTTCGACGACCCGCGCCGGTCGGGCTTCTGGCCGAGCGTCTGGGCCCGAAGATAGAGCTCCAGCTGGGCGGTCTGCTGGTCGGCGCGCTCGAACCCCTGGGGGGCGAAACGCTGGCGGTGCACCGAGAACAGCCGCGCCGCGATGCCCCGCGGACGTACCTTGAGCAGCAACAGGTAGTCCACCGCCAGCAGCCGACCGAGGGCGAACAGGTCGTCGACCGCCGGCCTGCGGCCTCCCTGCACTCGTGCGACCAACCCGTCGAGCTCGAGCCCCACCCGGCCGGGAGGCAGCGCGCCCGGGTTCGGGCGACCGGCGAGGTGGGCGGCGATGCCTGGCTGGCGGGCCCAGCCGCCGACGTACCGCTCGAGCTCTCGCCCGGCCCGCTCGACCACCTCCCAGCCCGCGCGGTCGACGTTGACCACGGCGATGGTTCCCCGGGCGCGCCGGC
>JAUVBO010000959.1 GCA_030591195.1 Pseudomonadota bacterium | reverse complement strand
TCGCCCCGCAGACCACGCGCAAGCTACAGGACCTGCTGCTGTCGGAATACGCGATCAAGGTTCTGGGCGCAGCAGCGGAAAAATGGTGGCAGTTGCCCAAGGTGCTGGCGAAGGCCAACCTGGCGCGACTCCAGATCAGCCCGGTGCAGCGCGTGCCACTGACGATCACGCTCTGGCTCACCGCCAGCCTGGCACCAGACCTGCCCGCACCACACCAGCTCGCCCTGACGACCCTGGGCCGTGCGATGCTCGGTCGTGGCTTGTCCGGGACGCAGCGCCAGGTCGGGGAGCCGCCTCTGCTCGCCCAGCCCGCGACCCCTGCTCCTCTGCCGTTGGCGCGAACGCTGATCGTCCGTCACCGGGTCCATCCTTCGAGCAACTGGCGCGCGAGCACCGCCGGCCGGCTGGTGGGCAGCTTGCACGCACCGAAGCGACAGACGAAGGCCGTGGGCCGGGCCGCGAGGGCCCGCTTGCCCTCCACCGGCGGCAGCAACTTTCGCTGAGCGGCCGTCGGCCCGGCAGCCGGCACCGCGATCAGCACCGCGTGAGCCGGGAGCCGGCGGTCGACCGCGGCGAGCAGGGCGGCGGTGCGGCGGTCACGCGCGTCGCCGGCGACGACCACCTCGTAGAACGGCCCGGCGAGCTGCTGGGCGACGTCGTACCAGCGAAGCATCGACAGCGGCGCGCGACGCATCCGCCCGGCAAACGCCGCGAGGCCCTCGCTGACCCGCCGCCGCTGCTCGCCCGATCCCGCCAGCGCGGCCAGCTCGAGCATCACCTCGAGCAGCGCCGACTGGCCCGCCGGCCGCACGCCATCGTAGGTCCTGAGCTGGCGTCCGAGGGGCGCCGTGTGCCCCTCGGGGGTCAGGTAGTAGCCACCCGCAGGCCGGGCGAAGTCGCGGGCGACGACCGCGACCAGCGCCCGGGCACGACGCAGGTGGCGCGGGTCGCGGGTGGCGTAGAACAGCTCGAGCAGGCCATCGGCGAAGAAGGCGTAGTCGTCGAGCACACCCTCGTTTTCGGCGACGCCGCCGTAGGACGAACGACGGAGCCGCCCGGTCTTGGTCACGCGATGGACGCGCCAGAGGTGCTCCGCCGCACCCCGCGCTGCGTCGAGGTAGCGAGTCTCGCCCAGGGCCCGGTAGGCGCGGGCGAAGGCGGCGATCGCCAGGCCGTTCCAGGCGGTGATGACCTTGCGATCGAGCTTCGGCCAGCTTCGCCGGGCCCGCGCGTCGCGCAGCGTGGGGCGCAACCGACGCCAGCGGGCACGAACCTCCGCGGTCGTCCGCAGGTGAGATCGTGCCACCGCGCCGAGCTCGGCGCGCCAGCTCGGCACGCTCCTGCCGTCGAGGTTGCCCTTGGCGGTGACGCCGAGCAGGTCGGCGAGCAGCGCGCCGTCCGCCTTGCCGGCCACGGCGCGCAGCTCGGCCGGGGTCCAGAGATAGAACCGTCCCTCCTCGCCCTCGCTGTCGGCGTCGTAGCTGGCGAAGAATGCTCCGCCCTTGGGCGAGCGCATCCGGCGCAGGAGAAAGTCGAGCGTCTCGCGAGCCACCCGGGCGTAGCGCGGACTGTCGAAGACCCGCGCCGCCTCGAGATAGAGATCCGCCAGCTGGGCGTTGTCGTAGAGCATCTTCTCGAAGTGCGGCACCAGCCAGGTCGGCTCGACCGCGTAGCGATGAAAGCCCCCGCCGAGCTGGTCGTAGATGCCACCGGAGGCGAGGCTGTCGAGGGTCCGCCGGACCATCCGCGCGCTCTGCTTGGCGCCGGTCTTGCGGTGGTGACGGAGGACGAAGCGCCAGGTGGACGGTGAGGGGAACTTCATCCGGCCCTTGAGCCCGCCCCAGGTCGGGTCGAAGCGCGCGGCCACGGCGGCGGCGGCGTCGTCGATCGCCTCGCGGTCCACGGCGCTGGCGGACCCGGCCTGCGGCTCGGCGGCGAGCACCCTGCGCAGGCGCTCGGCGCGCCCCTCGAGCTCTCCGCGGCGAGTGCGGTAGAGCTTCAGCACTCGCCGCATCAGCGCGACGAAGCGGTCGCGCGGGAAGTAGGTGCCGCCGTGAAAGGGCTTCAGCTCGGGCGTGAGGAAGACCGACATCGGCCAGCCGCCACTGCCGGTCATCGCCTGCACCGCCTCCATGTAGACCGCGTCGAGGTCAGGCCGCTCCTCCCGGTCGACCTTGATGTTGATGAATCCCTCGTTCATCACTCGCGCCACCTCGGGGCGCTCGAAGACCTCGCGCTCCATGACGTGACACCAGTGACAGGAGGCATAGCCGATGGAGAGGAAGATCGGCTTGCCCTCGCGCCGCGCCCGACCCAGTGCCTCGGGCCCCCAGGGGTACCAGTCGACCGGGTTGCGGGCGTGCTGGCGCAGGTAGGCCGATCGCGCGTCGCGCAGGCGATTGCCCTTTGTTTCCACATTGGTACGTTCGACCGCACCACTCCCCGCACCCGCGGGACGCCGAGGTGCCTTTCCCTGAGGTGCCTTGCAGGTCGTCGACCAGAGCACCGCCGCCAGGGCCAGGGCCGCGGTCAGGCCGAGGCCGGCGAGCTGGAAGGCAGGCGTCTGGCGGCGAGAGCTCTCCATCGGGAGCTGTGACGCGCGCGGGCGCCCGACGGTTACTGACAGATCGTCGCTAGCGGCTCGGGCGTTAGGGTGTGGCGGGCTTGACCGTCAACGTCTCTTGGGG
>JAUVBO010000303.1 GCA_030591195.1 Pseudomonadota bacterium | reverse complement strand
GAGACCACCACCTGGGCGGCGGTATACCAGGTCTCGCCGCGCCAGTTGAACTGCCAGGCGACGAGCTGCTCCTGGGGTCCCTTGCGTTGCTTGTAGTAGGTCTGGATCACCCGCTTCTGGCTCCAGTGGGGAGCACAGCCGACGAGGTACCAGTTCAGCACCCAGCCGCCGCCGCCGATGGCGACCGCCGCGGCGAGCGCCACGGCCGTCTGGCGGACGCGGTGAATCGGTACGAACATCAGCGCCAAGGGCACGGCGAAGGCCATGGCGTAGTAGAGGATCGGCTTCCAGCCGGGCACGCCCTGGGCCCAGTTCGCGGAGTAGAGGTAGGTGAACATCCAGACCCAGTGGGCCGGTTGCTTGACCAGGTCGATCGAGACCAGCAGCAGCACCACGCCGGAGGAGAGCAGCAGCAGCGGCAGCGCACGCACGCGCCGCGCCAGCAGATCGTCGAGGAAGAGCGCGATGACGATCGCTGCCGGCGGGATCGCCGGCAGGATGTAGTGGTGGTACTTGGTGATCGTCATCGTGAACAGGATCATCGCGCCCAGGAACCAGACGTAGATGAACAGCCGCGCCCGGTCCGCGGGTGTCCGCTCTTGCCGCTTCTTCTGGCCGAGGCTGAAGGCGCGGACGAGCGCCGCGGGCAGGAAGGCGACCCAGGGAAACAGCCCGTAGGCGATCTGGTTGACGTAGTAGTCGAAGGTTCCCTTGGCATGCGACTGCTCGCCGATGGTCAGCCGCCGGATCTGCTCGGTGCCGAAGAACTCGTTCCAGAAGGCCTTGCCGTGGCGCAGCAGCATGCCGTGGTACCAGGGGGCGAAGATGCAGAAGGAGATCAGCAGGCCGCGACCGAGGGCCACGTCGGCCAGCAGGCGCCACTCGCGGCTGGTCAGCAGGTAGAGCAGGATCACCAGCCCGGGCTCCAGGGCGCCGATCAGGCCCTTGGCCAGCCCCGCGATGCCAACCACCATGTAGAAGGTGTAGAGGTAGACCTCGTTCTTGGTCCGCGTCCTGCGCGACATCCAGACCAGCACCAGGGCGAGGATGATGTAGACGCTCATCACGACCGCCGCGCTGAGCTGATTGCCGACCACCTTGAACGGCATCGGCACCCGGCGCAGCGGCGACATGATCGCGCTCAGCTGTAGCGCCATGAAGGCGATGAAGCCGGCGAGGAAGAGGTAGTAGCTGAGGTGGTGCGGCCAGGTGAGCGTCCACCGACCGAGCTTGAGGCTCTTCGTCGGCAACACCTCGCGGTGGCCGAAGATCGCCAGGGCGAAGAGCGCTAGCCCTCCGCTGAGTAGCCCGACGTAGGGCATGTCGGTCATCGCCTGCCGGCCGATCATGAAGTACATCGGCGCGGTGCAGAGGATCACCCCGGCGAGCAGGCCGGTCCGTCGGTTGAACAGTCGGGCGCACAACAGGTAGACGCAGAAGATGCCGAACAGGGAGCAGAGGAAGAACGGCAGGCGCACCGCCCACTCGATCTGGGTCGTGGCGATCACCTCTCCGGGGGTGCTGCCGTCGTAGCCGAACAACTTGAGGCTCAGCCCCGACATCCAGAAGCTGCCCACCGGCTTGGACCAGAAGCGCGTCTCGGCCCAGCCCTCTGGCCCGGTGCCGTTGTGCCAGTAGGTCGACAGCCAGTCGCCGCGGACCATGAACTGACGGGCCACCTCGGTGTAGTGGGTCTCCCACGGGTCGAACATCCCGTAGACACCCATCTGCGGGACGAAGACCGCGGCGCAGACCAGGATCAGCGCGAGGGTGTGTCGCCAGTCGGTCTTGCCCATCTGGACCCGGACCAGGGCGTCCACCGGGTTGTCGGCGGTCAGCGGATTGTCGGTGTCCAGCGGATCGGCGGTCTCGGGGGGAGAGGGGCCTTCGATCGGCGTTTCGCCCTCGGGACGATCTTCGTCCTCGGGATGGTCTGGTCGTTGTTGCTCTTCGTCGGCCATCGCTTCACGGACAGACTATGGTTCGTCGCGTTGGTCGCCGCCAAGGCGCGTTGGCGTCGGCAGCGGCAACCGAGGGGCGCGCCGCTCCCATTCAAACGACGGTACTTTTATCTGCGTTGACGGGCGAGTGCAAGCCAAGAAGGCCGAAGCCGAACGACCGGCGCGGCATGGGCGGGTCGTGGAGGCGGGGCGGGCGCCTAACGGCCGGGTATGCCCGGGCCTGCCTCCTTCTGGTTGAGCAGCATTACTCCGGCGATGATCGACCAGATCCACGACCCGATGATCGGCAGCACACAGAGCAGCTTGGACCAGCCCGGGAGCACGAAGATCAGCACGATGCCGAGGAGCAGCAGGCCCAGCATCGCCAGGCCGATCATCCGCCCGGCGACCAGCGAGCCGACGCCCGGGATGATGATGTTCAGCACCATTCCGTTGACCGCTCGACCCTGGGCCGGCGCGCTGTCCGGCGTGGAATAGATCGGCGCCGGGGGCAGGTCCGCGGGGTTGTAGACCCCGGGAGCCTGCCGGTTGCCGCCCTCGTCGCCGGCGGCCGCGCTGAGTTGGGCCGGCTGGGTGCCGGGCGTGGGGCGGTTGGGCATCACGTAATATGCGTTGCCGCCCTGGTCGTTGGCCTGGCTGAGGATCCCGTTGAGCTCGAGCGACAGCAGGTGCTCCTGCGCTTCCTCGATGCCGATCTTCAGATTGAAGGCGATGTTGGGCGCAGTGATCACCACGTCGGTCTTGTTGACCAGCACGAGGAATTGTTTCTCGAATTCAAGCTTGTCCATATCGGTTCCCCTCTTGGGCCGTGGTGCCCCTATGGGTGCGTTTGGCCGGAATGGCGAGACAATAGCATCGCGGTTCTTCGTCGGCCAGCGTGGCCGTGCATCGTGGGCCAACCAGCTCCTGTGTATGAGCTCTGGTCATACGCAAAAGCGGGGCCACGGGGTCCTGATCCCGCTCTTGATCCTCATCCCCTTGAAATAGCTTTCAGTTCCGCGGCATGTCCTTTGGTCACCCCGAAGGAGCGGCGCCTGGCGCCGGTGACCTGCGGCGAGATTCACCGCCCGCGACAGGCGCTGATTGCGTTTTCGAACAACGTCAGCCCGGTGAGCGACGGCGCGCCCGAACGTCGCCAGTCGGGGTGGTTTTCGGGGTAGAGGAACGCCTCGGGGTTGGGCATCAGGCCGAAGAGTCGCCCCGATGGATCGCAGAGGCCGGCGATCTGGTCCTCCGATCCGTTGGGATCGTGGGGGAAAACGTCGGTGGGCTCGTTCGTCTTCGGGTTGGCGTAGCGGCAGGCCGCGAGGTGCTCGCGGGCGATCAGCTCCCGGCCAGCAGGCAAGGTCAGCAACCGTCCTTCCCCATGTCGGACCGGCAAGTCCATCGCCTCCAGCCCCCGGGTGAAGACGCAAGGACTCTGGCGATCGAACGCCAGGCGGACCCAGCCGTCATGAAACAGGCCGCGGCGGTTGGGCCCCAGGGTTGCGGTTTGCTTGCCACCGCCCCCTGGCAGCAGGCCGAGCCGGACCATCGTCTGGAAGCCATTGCAGATGCCGATCACCAGCCCGCCGTCGCCGATGAACGTCTCGAGGTGCGCGGCCAGGCGGCAGCGCAGCCGGTTGGCGAGGGCCCGTCCGGCGCCGAGGTGGTCACCAAATGAGAACCCTCCGGCGAGCGCCAGGATGCTGGCGTGGGCCAAGGCCGATGGATCAGTCACCAGATCGTTGAGGTGGATCAGTCGGGGCCTCGCGCCCGCGAGGGTGAAGGCCTGGGCCGTCTCTGCCTCGCAGTTGATGCCGAAGCCGGTCGGGATCACGACGCGGATTTCCCGGGTGGTCATCGGGCACCCTCCGTTGCTTCAGCCCGGTGGGCAGCCCGCAGGGACCCCACCTCGAGGTCGATCACTGGCTCGCCACCGGCGACCACCCGGAGCCGGTGCTCCGCAGCGGTGGCTCCGATCTTCGCCCAGGGTACCGACTGCCCGGCGGCCAGTCGCTCGAAGTCGGCCGCACGCGCCTCGGGGATCGCTACCAACATCCGGATGGCGCTCTCGGCGAAGAGCCAGGTCACGGGTCCGCCGCTGGATCCACCGGCGGTGGGAATGGCGTCGAGGTCGATCTCGAGCCCGAGGTCCGCCGCCAGGCACAGGTGGGCCAGCCCCACCGCCAGGCCACCCAGGTGGGGCGCGTGGGCCGCGGCGAGCAGCTCGGCGCGATGGGCGTGCTCGACCAGCTCGCAGAGCGCACGCGAGCGGGCCGGATCCACCGGCGGTGCCCGATCGTCGTCCACCGGGCGGCTGGATCGCCGGTCCAGCAGCGCACAGAGTTCCGAGCCGCCGAGGGCATCGTCGGTCTCGCCAACGAGGTAGATCGCGTGGTCGGGGCCGGGGATGGTCAGGTCGAGGGCTCGTCGAGCGTCCTCGATCCAGCCCATGGTCGACAGCAGCAGCGTGGGCGGGATCGAGATCTTCACCCCGCCCAGCACGGCATCGTTCTTCATGCTGTCCTTGCCCGAGATCAAGGGCACGCCGAGCGCCTCGGTGGTCTCGGCCAGGGCCTGGCAGCAGCGGACGAGAGTCGCGAGCTTGCGCTGACCGTCGGGAGTCTGCTCCGACTGCACGGGGTCTGGCCAGCAGAAGTTGTCGAGCCCGGCGATGGCGCCCAGGCGACCGCCTCCGGCGATGGTTCGTCGCACGGCGAGGTCGACGACGTAGGCGCCCATGGCGCGGCCGTCGATGTCGGACAGCCGCGGAGCAATGCCCTCGCTGAGCACCACGGCGTGGTCCCTGCCGTGGGCCACCCGCATCACCGTGGCGTCCGCTGGCACGTCGCGGTGGGCCCCGACCAGGGGCTTGATCACCGACAGCCCCTTGACCTCGTGGTCGTACTGACGGACCCTGCTTTCCTTTGAGCAAAGGTTGAAGTGTTGCAGTATATCAGTCAGTAATAATGAACAATTGTCTATGGCAAGATCGGCGTCCGTCATGGTGCGCTCGGGCGCGCCGGTCCATGTTGCCTCGAGCTCCAGCTGGGGGCAGCCGTCGTGCAAGAAAGCCATCTCGAGGTCGGCCACCGCGCGTTGCGCGTGATAGACCTCGAACCGGCCGCTGGCGCGAAAGTGACCGATGGGTGTCGCCTCGACTTCGCGACGTTCCGCGAGCTCGAGCAGCGCGTCGAGCCTGTCCGGCGGCACGGCGAGGGTCATTCGCTCCTGGGCCTCGCTGACGAGGATCTCCCAGGGCACGAGGCCCTCGTACTTCAACGGGGCGCGATCGAGGTGCAGCTCGGCACCGCCGACCAGCTCGGCCATCTCGCCCACCGACGAGCTCAGGCCCCCGGCGCCGTTGTCCGTGATGGCGCGGTACAGGCCCGCGTCGCGGGCCTCGAGCAGCATGTCGGTCATCATCTTCTGGGT
>JAUVBO010000117.1 GCA_030591195.1 Pseudomonadota bacterium | reverse complement strand
GTCTACGCCAGTCAAGCCTGCTCAAGGCGCGGATCCATCTCCAGCTCGGCGAGGTCCCCTTGGCGCGCAAGGAGGTCGAGGCGGCGCTGCGCCGAGCGCCGGGCCAGCTGGACGCGACGGTGGTCAAGGCCGAGGTCCTCGCCGCCGAGGGATCGGCCGCCGAGGCCGAGAGCCTGCTCAGACCCCTGATCGACAAGCACCCGCGCAACGCCAAGCTGACCACGGCGATGGGCAAGATCTACCTCGCGCGCAAGCAGCCCGCCGAGGCGCGGAGCAAGTTCGAGCAGGCGCTGCGCCTCGACCGTCACGCGGTCAACGCCCGCCTGCTGCTCGCCGACGCCTACCTCGCCGAGGGCAACCACCGCGCCGCCCATCGCGAGCTGGTCACCGCTTCGCGCAACAACGCCTGGCACGTCGCGGCTCGCCAGCGGCTGGCCGCCCTCGACTTCGACCGGTGGGACTTGCGGCAGGCCCGGGACGACCTGGGCGAGGTGTTGAAGAAGGCGCCGCAGAACCGGGCCGCTCGCCTGGCGTTGGTCCGGGTGCTCACCAGCCTGCGCGAGTACCGGCTCGCCAGCGACCAGCTGAGGAAGCTCGAGGGGACCAAGACGCCCCTGAACCTGGCGCGAGGGCGCCTCGCGCTGGCGCGGGGCAAGGCGCAGCAGGCGACGATGCAGCTGCGGGCGGCGACCCGTCGGACGCCGAAGGATGCCGAGGCCTGGGGCCTGCTGATCCAGGCCCACCTCTACGAGAACGTCGCCGTCTCGGTGCACACCGCTCGGGGCGTGGCGCGGGAGATGTCCGAGAAGCTGCCCGGCGCTCCCGAGAGCCACGCGGCGCTCGGTCGGGTCGAGTGGAGCGCTGGCAGGCTGTCGGGGGCGATCCGTCACCTCGGCCGGGCGGTGCGGGCACTGGAGCGCTCCCCCCGGCCGCCGCGAGTCGAGGCCGAGATCCGGGTCCTGCTCGGTCGTGCCTACAGCGACAACGGCCGGCTCGACTCGGCGCTGAGCCAGTTCGACCGGGCGCTCAAGGCCTGCCCCAAGTGTCCCTGGCCGCTCCACCGCAAGGCCCTCGCCCTCGACGAGAAGGGGCGTGGGCGGGACGCGATCGGGCTGCTGAAGCGGGTGAAGCAGCTCGACGCCAAGAACCCCGATGTCTACCTCGACCTGGCCAAGGTCTACGAGAACAACAACATGGCCGCGGCGGCGGTGACGATGTATCGCCGCTATCTGACGTTCAAGCCTCCGGCCGATCTGGCCAAGGCCGCTCGCCAGGCGATCCAGTCCCTGCGGTAAGGGTTCGTGCGCGGTCCGCAGCTCCCAGGGAAGCTCCGTGGACCGCTACCCGAAGGCGAACCCCTTGGGGACCACCGTGATGCCGCTGTCGCTGACGTGGAAGTGTCCGCGGTCGACCTCGGGGTCGTAGCCGATCTCGGTCCCTGGCGGGACCTGGACGCCCTTGTCGATGATCGCCCGGCGGATGCGGCAGTGGCGACCGATGTCCACCCCCTCGAGCAGCACCGAGCCGTCGACCCGGGAGAAGCTGTTGATCCGCACGTCGCTGGAGAGGATCGTCCGGTTGATGTGGCCGCCGCTGATGATGCAGCCGGGCGAGACGTGGGAGTCGGTGGCCATGCCCATCCGGGAGCCCTCGCGGTCGGCGAAGACGAACTTGGCCGGTCCGCGTGGCGGGTTGGAGGTAAAGATCGGCCAGCGCGGGTTGTAGAGGTCGAGCACCGGCTTGACCTCCACCAGGTCCATGTGGGCGTGCCAGTACGACTCGAGGGTGCCGACGTCCTTCCAGTAGCCCCGCTCGTCCTCGTGCATCCCCGGGATCCGGTTGTCGAGGAAGTTATAGGCGAAGACCCGCGACGTGGGGTAGAGCATCGGCAAGATGTTGCGGCCGAAGTCGTGGGCCGAGTCCGCCTGGGCGTCGCGGTGCAGGGCGTCGCGCAGCACGTCCGGGTCGAAGATGTAGTTGCCCATCGAGGCCAGGGCCCAGCCAGGCCGCCCGGGGATCTCCTTCGGCTCAGTGGGCTTCTCGGCGAAGCCGACGATCCGGCCGGTCTCGTCGACTTCAGTCACGCCGAAGGCCGTGGCCTCCTCCACCGGCACCGGCACGGCGGCGACGGTCAGCTCGGCCTCTTTCTCGAGGTGGAAGGCGAGCATCTGGCGGACGTCCATCTTGTAGATGTGGTCGCCGCCGAAGACGCAGACGATGTCGGGGTCCTCGTCGGCGACCACGTTGAGGCTCTGGTAGAGCGCGTCGGCCGAGCCGAGGAACCAGCGCTTGCCCCGCCGCTGCTGGGCCGGCACCGGCTCGACGTAGTGGCCGCAGAGGTTGCTCAGCCGCCAGTTCTTCGCCAGGTGGCTCAGCAGCGAGTCGCTCTTGTACTGGGTCAGGACCTTGATGCGAAAGATCCCGGAGTTGACGAAGTTGCTCAGCGCGAAGTCGATGATTCGCGCGGTGCCGGCGAAGGGGACCGCCGGCTTGGCCCGCTCGGCCGTCAGGGGCCAGAGACGGGTCCCCTCGCCGCCAGCGAGCACCACGGCGAGGACCTTGGGTCGTGGCCCGGTTGCTGGGAAGAATTGCCTCATGACGCCACTTTACCCTCTGGCGGTCGCAACGCCCGGCTACTTCGTCTTCGTCGGTTCGACGATGTCCTGGTTTTGGCTCTCGCTGCCCGAGGTGCCGATCAGCCCGAGTGTGTGGAGGACGAAGACCGTTCCGGCGCCGAGGAGGACGAAGACGATCAACGCGACCACCAGCCCCCGCGTGCTGCGGCTGCTCTCCACGGGCTCGGGCTCGACGATCTCGGCCGGGCCGTGGTCTTCGCCCTCGAGCATGCTCTCGAGCGACGTGACCTCGGGGATCTGCGCGGGCGGGCTCTGGGCGCCCTTGGGGTTGACCGCGTCGAACTCGTTGGTCCAGTCGCGCGGGTCGATGAAGTCCCTCGGGTTGAGGGCGCTGCCCCCGCTCAGCTCGTCGGGTGAGAGGGGCTGGGCGCCGATCGTCTCGTCGATCTCCTCGTCGTCGAGGGAGGTGAACTTGACGATCTCCTCTTGGATCAAGGTGTTGATCACGCCGCCGACGCGCGGCTTGGGCGGGATTGTTTGCTGCTGCTCGTCGAGGCAGCGGCGCACCATGCGCGCGACGTCGCGGCTGGTGACCTTCAGCCCGCGCGAGAAGAGGAACTGGGCCAGCTCGTCCTGCATCTCGTAGGCGTGCTGGAAGCGATCCTCGGGGCGCTGAGCGACCGAGCGACGGACGATCTGGTCCAGCTGCGCCGGCACGTCCGGGTTGAGGGCGCTGATCGACGGTACCCGCGCCTGGCGTACCAGCTCCACCGTCTGGTAGTCGGTCTCGCCGTAGAACAACCGACGGCCGGTGAGCATCTCGAACAGCAGGATGCCGCAGGAGAAGATGTCGGCGCGGTAGTCGACCTCGATCCCGTTGGCAGCCTCGGGCGAGAGGTAGGAGAACTTGCCCTGGACCACGCCGGGGTCGGTCTGCTCGATCTGGCTCGCGGCCTTGGCCAGGCCGAAGTCGGCGAGCTTGACCTCGCCGTTCTTCGACAGCAGGATGTTCGGCGGGCTGACGTCGCGGTGGACGATGCCGAGTGGCTGGTCGTCGTCGGGGTTGCGCTGGTCGTGGGCGAAGCCGAGCCCCTTGCAGATCTCCATCGAGATGAAGACCGCTTGCTCGACCTCCAGCCGGATGGTCTGCCGGCGCAGCGACTCGGTCAGCGCCCGGAGGTTCATCCCGTCGACGTACTCCATCACGATGAAGTACGTGCTGCCCGAGCGGCCGATGTCGAACACGTGGACGATGTTGGCGTGGTCGAGGTAGAGGCTCAGACGAGCCTCGTCGAGGAACATCGAGACAAACTTTTTGTTCTGGGTCAGGTGTGGAAGGATGCGCTTGATCGCAACCTTCTTCTTCATCCCCTGAATCAGCGTGGCCTCGGCCCGATAGATCTCGGCCATGCCTCCGCTGTCAAGCTTGTCGAGGATCCGGTATTTTTGTTCGGCGCTCGCCACGAACCTAGATCGATCCTCTGATGGACCGGGTCGATACTAGCAGTTTTGTCAGGCGATCCAAACAGCTACCGGCGCAGCGGGGAAGTGAGGAGGAAGGAGGTGGGGCGGGACGGGCGCCCCCTTTTGTTAGGATGGCAGGCGCCAGTCGTCGGCAGGGCCGTCGTCGGACCGGCGCTTCTCCTGCTCCTCGGCGCTTTCCTTGCAGCCGATGCAGAGCGTGGTCACCGGGCGGGCGAACAGGCGGTTGAAGCCGATCTCGTCGCCGCACTCCTCGCACTCGTCGATCTCGCCCTTGGCTAGCCGTTCCAGGGCCTTGCGGATCTTGCTCAGCAGCTTCTTCTCACGATCACGCAGCCGCAGGGCGGTGGACAGCAGCTCCTCGCTGGACGACTGGTCGATCGAGTCGCGTCCCGAGTCGGTCTCGCGATCCATGCTCATCTTGAGGCCACTCTGGGCGCTGCGCAGCAATCGCTGCTCGGCGGCCTGGAGTTCCTCCTGCAACGTGGCGGTCTGTTCCTCGGTGAGCATCGATCGCATCGTAGGTCGCCCGATCTCGGTTTGTCAACGACTGGGCGGTCGGTCAGGAAGCCTTCTGCTCGCGGATCAGCCGCGGACGGGTCTGCTTGGTCACCGCGGCGGCATCGATTTCGCAAGCCGTGACGTCATCCATCGAAGGGATCTCGTACATCACCTCGAGCATCACCTCCTCCATTACCGCTCGCAGGCTTCGTGCGCCCGACTTGCGGCGCGATGCCTCCTCGGCCATTGCCCGCAGGCCGTCCTCGCTGACCTGCAGCTGCACCCCCTCCATCGAGAGCAGTCGCTCGTACTGGCGCAACAACGAGTTTTTCGGCCGCCAGATGATCTCGATCAAGGCCTCGACGCTCAGGTCGTCGCAGGCGACCACCACCGGGATCCTCCCGATGAACTCCGGGATCATCCCATACTTGATCATGTCCTCGTGGCGGACCTCGGCGCGGAGCTCGTTGAGGTCGTCGAGCTTCGGGTCGATCTCGGCGCCGAAGCCGAGGCCGCGGGTGCCGATCCGCTGGCGGATCACCTCCTCGATGCCGGTGAACGAGCCGGTGCAGATGAACAGCACGTTGGTCGTGTCGACCTGGATCAGCTCCTGCTGGGGCCGGTTGCGCGATCCGTCGGGGGTGATCGTCGCCAGCCGCCCCTCGAGGAGCTTGAGCAGCGCTTGCTGCACCCCTTCGCCGGAGACATCGCGGCTGACCGATGGCCCGCCGGCTCGCCGCGAGAGCTTGTCGACCTCGTCGATGCAGATGATCCCCTGGGACGCGCGCTCGACGTCACCGTCAGCGGCGCGGTAGAGCGACTTGATCACGCTCTCGACGTCCTCGCCGACGTAGCCGGCCTCGGTCAAGGTCGTGGCGTCGGTCATGGCGAACGGCACGTCGAGCTTGCGCGCCAGCGACTCGGCGAGCAGGGTCTTGCCGCAGCCGGTGGGGCCGATGAGCAGGATGTTGCCCTTGGCCAGCTCGACCTCGCCTGGGCGCGCCCGGTAGAAGATCCGCTTGTAGTGATTGTAGACCGCCACCGAGAGGGCTCGCTTGGCGCGATCCTGGCCGATGACGTAGCGGTCCAGGTCCTCGAGGACCTCCTTTGGCCGCGGGTAGCGCCGAGTCGGGAGAACCTCTTCCTGCTCGACGATGTCGCTGCACAGCGCGACGCATTCGTCGCAGATGTAGACGTTCGGCCCGCTGATCAGCTTGCGGACGTCGGCGCGACTCTTGCCACAGAATGAGCAGGCGATCTGGGTCACGCTTGATATTGTTGCACAGCTACGGCGGCGGTCTAGTCCTGAAATGCCTGCCGCTTCGCCCCCAGCGCAACCGCGCTGGCTCTTGGTCTAGTCCGAACCTCCCAGCGGGACTGGTCGAGCGTTGGGTAGGCGGACAACCACGCCCTGGCGCGGGGCCTGGTAGCTGGTGATGTCGGCGTTGACGAAGCCGAACTTGGTGTCGCCCTCGAGCCGCACCGGCACCCGACCGCTGTTGGCGCTGAGCCAGATCGATCCGCGGCGAACCCGCTTGCCCTTGATCCGCCTGCCGTCGTCGTGGATCCGGTGGCCGACGCCCTCGACGCGGAGGCAGTCGCGGGGTCCGAGGGCGGTGTGTAGCCGGTCCTTGCCGGCGAGGCGTAGCTCGATCTCGAACAGCGCGGTGCCGTCGAGCACGTAGAGCCGCATGACGTGCTTGGGCGACAGGGGCGCGCTGCGGACGATCTGCAGGGCCGTCAGCGGATCGACCACCGGGCCGGCGAGCCGCCGTCGGCGGGTGCGGGGGGGGGCTATCGGCCGGCGTCGGCGGTGGGTGGTGGCGGCCGCCTCGCCCGTGCGGGTGACGGTCTGCTCGACCAGCGCCGCGCGCTTCCGCGGATCGGCGGTCCAGCGGCGATGCACGGTATCGATCTTCCTCCGTCGGTCGCCTTCGCGGCGGCGTGAGGTGGTGCGCAGGGGGCGCATCCCGTCGAGGTCGAGGCGGGTCACCAGCTCCTCTTGCAGCGGCACCAGCAGCTGGACGAAGGGAATCGTCTCGCCGCGGCCGCGTAGCTGCAGCTGGCGGCCGCGTGGACGTCCGACCGAGATCCCCGCGCGGGCGATCTCGATGCCGAGCAGCCGGATGCGGTAGGTCAGCGCCTCGCCGCCGCCCCAGCCCACGGCGCGGGGAGGGTGCAGCGCCATCGGCCGCGCAGCGGGTCTCGGCCGCTGCGGCGGACGACGGGCACGCTTGGTCGCGGTCCGGAGCAGCTTGACCGTCGCTGGCCGCTGGCCGCGGCGCGGGAGCGCGGCCAATCGCGCCGACCGGATCACCCGGTAGCGTGCGCGGTCCAGCTCGAGCTTGGGCAGCGAGGTCCCGGTGTCCTGGGAGCGCGACGGGTCGGCCTCCGCAGCGGCGGACGGAACGACGATCAGGAGCGCCAGCGCCGCGGTGGTTGCTTGAGCGTGTCGGGCCATTCTGCTAATCCCCCCGAATAGTCGCTTCATCGTGTCGGTGAGACGCGGCCAGGGGCGGCGTTATTCGATCCTCGAGCGAAGGTTGTCAGAATCATGAGCATTCGGATCGCGATCAGCATGGGTGACCCGACCGGGATCGGCCCCGAGATCATCCTGCGGGCGCTGCACCAGGAGGGGCTCCCCGAAGGGGTTCGCCCGGTGGTCTATGGCGATCTTGACGTGTTTCGCTCGGTCGCC
>JAUVBO010000544.1 GCA_030591195.1 Pseudomonadota bacterium | reverse complement strand
GGGGCCTGGCCTACTTCGATCGGCGGCCGGTGATGTTGATCGGCCACCAGAAGGGGCGGACGACCAAGGAGAGCATGTACCGCAACTTCGGCATGCCGCGGCCCGAGGGCTACCGCAAGGCGAAGCGGCTGATGGAGATGGCGGGGCGGTTCGGCATCCCGGTCCTCAACCTGATCGACACCATGGGTGCCTACCCCGGCATTGGCGCCGAGAAGCGCGGGCAGTCCGAGGCGATCGCCAAGAACCTCGAGGTGATGATCGGCCTGCCGGTGCCGATCGTCGCGGTGGTGATCGGCGAGGGCGGATCGGGTGGGGCGCTGGCGCTCGGGGTGGCCGACCGGATCCTGATGATGCAGTACGCGACCTACTCGGTGATCTCGCCCGAGGGGTGCGCCTCGATCCTCTGGAAGGACGCCGCCCACGCCGAGCAGGCAGCGCGAGCGCTGAAGATCTGCGCTCGCGACATCCACGACATCGGGGTCGCCGACGAGGTGATCACCGAGCCGCCCGGCGGCGCCCACCGTGACTACGACGAGGCTGCCCGGGCGGTGAAGGCGGCGGTGCGGCGCCAGCTCGGCCAGCTGCGCGGCCTCTCGACCGAGGAGTTGCTCGAGCAGCGCTACCAGAAGTACCGCAACATCGGCGTGTTCCTGGAGCGCTGACCGGTGGATCCGCTCCACCAGATCTTTCTGCTGATCATCGTCGCGAGCTTGCTCTTCGCCGCCATCGGCTACCTGCGCGCCCGTGGACGCCGCGCCGCCGGCTACGTCGCGCTGCTGGCGGCGGCCCTCGGCGCGACCCTCTTCGCCGCCTATCGCGACCCGGCGCTGCCCTGGCTGGTCTACCTCTGCTATGCGCTCTTCGGCTATCTGGTGCTCGTGCCGAGCGTGCTGATCAGCCTCATTCGCCGTGCCCTGCGCCGGGGCGACTGGCGGCAGGCCCGCTTGCTGGCGCGGCTGCGGACGGTGTCTCAGCCAGGAGCGGGAGCCGGGCGAGACCTGCGGGCGCTCTCGGGTCTGACGCTGGTCAGCGAGGGGCGGGTGGACGAGGCCACCGCCGAGGCCCGCGAGCAGCTGGCCGAGCCGATGGCGCGCAAGGACGCGCTGCTGCGGCTGGCGTTGCTGGAGCACCTGCTGACCCTGCTCGGCTACGGTCGACGGTACGAGGAGTCGGTGGAGCTGTTCGAAGGGGAGGGGGGGACCTCGCTGGCGAGCGCCTCGGTGGGCATCTGTGTGGCGATGGTTCGCGCCTACGCCGAGGTCGGAGCGCTCGAGCGGAGCGCGCGGTGCCTGGCGATCCTGGAGGAGAGCCCGGCGGCGCTGCACCCGGGAAACGCGCCGACGGTGAACGGAGCGCGGGTGGCCTTCGTCGCTCACCTCGGGTTGACCGGGCACCTCGAGCGGATCCTCGGCATCCCGCCGGTGTTTCTCCCTGGCCTGCGACCCGAGCACGTCGGCCTCTGGCGCGGCCTGGCGCTGGCGCGCAGCGGCGAGCGCGACCGGGCCGAGGCCGAGCTGCGCGCGGTGGTGGAGGAGGCCGGCGACCCGCGGGTGGCGGAGGTGGCCGGCCAGCGTCTGGCAGAAGATCTCGACCGGCAGCTCGAACCCGGACCGGAGCTCTGTGAGCTCGCCGAGCTGTCGACCTCGCGGGCCGAGACCTACCGCGGTGTGCCCCGCAGCGAGGGGCGCTTCTGGCGGCTGGCGCCGGTGTCTGCGGCGCTGCTGGCGGTAGTGGTCGCGGTCCACGTCGCGGCCGCCGTCGTCGGGGACATCGAGGATCCCTGGCTGCTGCTGCGCTTCGGGGCCAACTTCCGCCTCGCGGTGCTCGCCGGTGAGCCCTGGCGCCTGGTCACCAGCATGTTCCTCCACGGCGGCATGATCCACCTGCTGTTCAACGTCTATGCGCTGTTTCTCCTCGGGCGTCTGGTGGAGCAGATGCTCGGCTCGCTGCGGTTTTTCTGTGTCTACTTCCTCGCCGGCGTCTGCGGCTCGGCGGCCAGCGCCTACTACGGTGGGCCCCAGCATCTCTCGGTCGGTGCCTCAGGGGCGATCTTCGGCCTGGTCGGCGCGGCGCTGGTCGGCCTGCGGCAGCTGCGTGGCCAGGTCCCCGAGGAGTGGCGCAAGCGGCTGAGCTACAACCTGCTGGTGATCATCGCGTTGAATATCTTCATCGGCTTCTCGGCGAAGCATATCGACAACGCGGCGCACATCGGCGGGCTGCTCGGCGGCGCGCTCTTCGCCCTGTTGCTGCCCGGAGCTCGCGAGGGGGGCAGCCGCCGTGGGCTGGTGCCGCTCGCCGCGTTGTTGCTCTGCGCCACGGTGGCCAGCGGCGTGGCGGCCGCTCTCTCGAGCCCCCGGGTAATGCTCGAGCGAATGCCACGGCAGGTGCTGCGCCAGGGCGGCCTCGCCGCGCGGGTTCCGGTGCACTGGACCAAGGGCAAGGAGAGCGGGATGCTCGCCGCCCGCGATCCACTGGTGGCCCTGGTCCAGCCGCCGACCCTCGAGCTGAGGGCGATCTCGATGCCGCCGACCGGATCGCTCGCCGAGCTGGCGGCCGAGGACCTGAAGGCCGCCCGGGACGAATGGTCGCGGCTCAAACAGGTCGAGCGGGTCGAGGTGCTGGCGGGCCGCGAGCAGCCCTGGGCTGTCCGGGATCGGGACCTGCAGCTGGGCGAGCTGCGGCTGGTGGTCGATGGCCACCGCTACATCAACACCAACATCTACCGGCGGCAAGGCGATCTGTTGCTGGTCGCCCGGATCTACCTCCCCGAGCATCGCCTCGGCGACTACGCCAGCGTGCTCGGCGAGATCGCCAGGTCGATCAAGTTCTCGGACTGAATCAGCGACCCATACGTCTACAGGTCATAGGGGTTGCCAAAGAGGCGATGAGGCGGTCAGCGGCACGACCACCTGGCGGCAAGCTCTTCAGGCAGCGAGGGAGTCGCCGAGGCCTTCGGCAGGCTTCAGAGCAGCACGACGAGCAGGGCTACGACCGTGGCGGTCAGCGCCACGACGGCACAGATCAAGGCCACCACCAGCTTGTGCTGCGAGGCGGGGGCCTCTGGCGGAGCCTTGGTGAGGATCGAGGTCGGTGGCGGGATGCCCGCTAGGGTACTCTGCCCTTGCAGGCCGAAGTCGAGCACGTCCGATTTCGTCCCGTAGTCGAGCACGTCCGATTTCGTGCTGTAGTCGAGCACGTCCGACTTGGTGCCGTAGTCGGGTGCATCCGGGTCAGCGTCGTCGGTCTTCATCATTTCACCCGGGTCGTGTCAGCCAGTGAGCTGTCCACTCTATCATTGCTCCTCGGCGGGGTTCCAGTCCCGCGACGCCCCACCCACCGCAGAGACCGCCCGCCTTATGTCGGGAAGCTCCTAGCGCAAGACCAAGGGCCCGGGGACGTAGCTGTCGCGCGGACCCCAGGATCGCACGCCCGAAGGACTGACCGCGTGGAGTCGGTAGTAGCCCTCGGTCAGCCCCTCGACGGCTAGCTCGCGGCCGGGGGCGACCCAGGCCACCAGGGCGCCATCGACGTAGATCAGCGCGGCGTGTCCGGCCCGGTTGGAGACCTGCAGGGTGGCGGGCTTTCCGCCAGGCCGCAGCCGCGCGAGATCCCCCCGCGGCTGGAGCTGCCGGCCGGCGGCCTCGGCGCGCCAGATGTCACCGGTGTAGCGGTAGCCCGGCCGCAGCGCGGCGAAGCGCGCGGCGGGGAGCCGGACCCAGCCGCGGTCGAAGACGCGGGTCTCCCGGCGTACCGCGGCCGTGCCGAGGGTCTCGTTGACCACGCTGACCTGCCAGCGAGAGGGGACCGGACCGGCGTAGGTCAGCGACTCGAGGAGCAGCAACCCGCGGTAGTCCTGCAGCAGGGGTAGCGCCAGGTGGTACAGCGGGTGCTGGAAGGGAAAGCGCTCGAGCGCATCCGGCCCGGACGCCTCGAGCCCTAGCCGGACCGACCACGGGCTGGACCTGCGGCCGGCCGGGTAGTAGCGCAGGCCGATGTTGGCCGCGATGCCGGTGCTGGCCAGCAGCGAGGCGCGCGCTCGGGATGGCTT
>JAUVBO010000597.1 GCA_030591195.1 Pseudomonadota bacterium | reverse complement strand
GTGTGGTCGGTCGAGCGGTAGAGCGTCACCAGCTCGCGGCGCCCGGCCGCTCCCTGGCGCGCGAGCGAGCGCAGCAGCGAGGCGGCGGTCTCGGCGCGCTGTCGGTCGTAGCGGTACTTGCCCGGCTGGGGCTCGAGCTCGCGGCAGCAGGTCTCGATCGCGGCCCGCAGCTCGGCCGGCTCGGGCTCCAGCGCTGCCAGGCGCCTTCGCGCCGCGTCGACGACGGTCTCGTCGTGGTGACCGAGGGCGGGCAGCAGCTCGCGCCAGCGCTCGACGGTGGCCAGCCGCCGGGCGCGCCGGCGGTGGAGCGGGGGCATCAACAGCGCGATGGCGACGGCGGCTGACGACGGCAGGACCAGCGCGATTATCGGCAAGGAGACCTTGAGGTAGGGATCGAGGTCGGTCCAGACGTAGGCGGTCAGCACCGCCGGCACCAGGGCGAGCAGGCAGCCGACCTGCTGGATGCCTGCCGCGGCGATGCCCGCCCGGGGGATGATCGCCACCAGGCAGAAGACGGTGTAGCAGCCGAGCAGGCCGTAGAGCAGCACCCGCGCGCCGGTTGGACCGTCGGGCGCGAGGTAGCTCAGGACCACCCAGGCGAGCACCACCTGTACCGGCCCGATGTCGTTGCTCGACCAACCCATTGCTTTGCTCTCGCCGACGAGTGTATCCCCAGCCGCGCCAGCGGGTCGACCGGAGATGGTGCGAGGTCAGTAGCGGCCGACGACGCGGAAGAAGAAGCCCGAGGCGTCCCGGTCCTGGTCGACGAACTCGTTGTCCGAAAAGCGCGAGAAGTTGTAGCCGGCGCCGAGGCGGACCAGCTTGTGGACCCAGTAGCCGACCTCGACCAGGGCGCCGTGGCGGAGCTGGTCGCCCTGGCCGTCGAAGAACATCCTCAGGAAGCAATACTCGACGCCGGCGTCGAGGCGGCCGGTGAGGTGCAGGTTGAGCCGGTTGACCCAGAGCAGGGTGTGGACCACCGTCGACAACTCCTCGTCGGCGAGCAGGTCGATCTGCTGGTGCACCCGCTTGTAGGCGAGCTTCTCGACCAGCTGCAGGTGCCAGAAAAGCTCGAGGATCGGCACCACCGAGACCACGTCGTAGGTCCGCCTCCGGGCCATGTCGTCGGTGAGGCTGATCGGCCGCATCTCGAGGAGCCGGGTGTACTTGAGCAGCAGGTTGAAGCGGTCCCAGTCGGGCGGACGAATGGCGGCGCCAAAGCCGAGCTCGAGCGCCTCCGACTCGACGCGTTGTTCGGTGGTGTTGTAGGTCCGGTAGTAGTTCGCCCGGGCGAGCAGCGTCAGCGCCCGGGTCGGAGCCCAGGAGATCGCCGAGCGAGAGACGATCTGCCACCGCTCGCCGATCGACGGCAGCAGGTGGCTGCCCGGGGTCATCAATCTATCCGCGAAGTTGCCGCTGGCGCCGGCTGGGACGGCAATCCCGCGCGGGTCGACGTTCGGCGATCCGAGTCCCTGGGGGTTGTCCGCCGTCGCCGGAGCCAGGCCGGCCACCCCGCTGCCGAGGTCGTAGCGCAGCTCGGCGCGGCTGCTCAGCTTGAGCTTGCGTGGCCGGACGTACTCGAAGCCGAGGTGGACCACGTCGCGCTGGCTGTCGCCGGTGGGCGTGCCATCGGGCAGCCGGCCACCGAAGACCTGGCTGTGCTCGTAGCCGCCGGTGAAGGCGACGCCGCGCAAGGGCGACCACTTGTGCGTCAGGCCGAGGATCGCCCGGTTGCGCCGACCGAGCACGCCGCTCTCGAGCTGGTATTCGCCGTAGGTCCGGCCGTCGAGCTTCTATCCGAAGCGGTCCTCGGCGCCGAGCACGGTGCTCGCGCTGAAGTGATCGTCGGTGGTGCCGAAGAGCTGTTTGACATAGGTCGAGGCGGTCTTCGACAGCTGGGTCCGCACGCCGATGCTCGTCGCGTTGTCGCCCGACCAGCGGACCTGCTCGGCGATCTGCAGCTCGAACCTCTTGGTCAGCCGGATCGCCGCGCCGACGCTGGTCATCAGTCGGTCCATCGGGTCGTCGCTCGCGACGACCGTCAGCCCGGAGGAGACGCCGCTGCCGAGCTGCGGGTCGGTGCCGGTGTAGTGCAGGATCGCGTCCTGCCCGAGGGTCAGCTTGAACCACTTGTTCAGCCGGTAGGAGGCGAGGGCCCCGACGGTGTCGCGGTGGGCGGAGAAGTTCCCGTCGGCCAGCAGCGGGTCGCGGCTGTAGCCGTGGGCGTATTCGGTCTTGAGCTCGAAGCGCTGGCGCTGCAGGCGGTAGCCGAGCCGGGTCAGCTCGGTCTCGATCTCGCGCAGCTTGAGCGGGTCGGTGTCGGTGCCGGCGACGTTGAGCTGGGGTAGCAGGGCGATGGCGCCGTTGTGGCGCAGGGTGATCGCGTCGCCGTCAGTGATCGCCCAGTCGATCCGGCCGCCGAACTTGGTTCGCCCCTGGTCGAGGATCGTGCCGCCGGAGAAGAAGCCGCGGTCGAGCCGCGAGAAGTAGCCGCCGAGCTGCAGCTTGCCGGGCTTGACCGAGCGGGCGAAGTCCGACAGCTCGGTCTTGACGGTGATCTTGATGGCGTTGGCCTCGGCGGCGCGCTCGTCGGCGCTGGCGAGCGCGGTGTGGTTGAGCGTCAGGTAGGTCACCCCGCCGTCCTCGGAGATGAAGTTCTGCACGTTGTACGACTCGCTGCGGGCGAGCTCGGCGGCGAGGACGGTGGACTTGCCGAAGCGGTAGGTCAGCTCGGCGCCGTAGACCTGATAGTCGGCGCTGACCTCGGCCGCGCGGGTCTCCGAGACGTAGGTCGCGCCCACGGTCAGCACGTCGAACAAGGTGGCCTTGGCCTGAGCGCCCCAAGAGCCACTGCCCTGCTCACCGTCGGTCTCGTACTCGTACTCGGCCTCGACGTAGACCGGGTTCCCGGCGAGGGTCGCGAGGGTGAAGGTCGGGTTGTTGGCGGCGAAGCCGGCGTCGGCCACGCTGGCGATGGCGCTCTTGAAGAGGATGCGACCACCTGGATAATCGATCATGTAGTCCAGGTCTCTGGTCTTCAGCACCTCAGCCAGCTTGAGCCCGGTGTCTCGCTCGCGGACGACGATCCGCACCCGCTCGCTGCCCTCGAGCACCTGGCCGTGGCGCAGGTAGTAGATCGAGCCGCCGGTGGCGCGCAGCAGGTTGTGGTCCCGGGCGAGCCGGCTGTCGTCGTTGCTGACGAAGAGCTTCGCCTTGGCCTTCAGCGCGCCCTTGACCAGCTGCTTGTCGAGGTCGACCTTCACGCCGTGCAGCGCGCGGTCATAGCGCAGCAGGTCGATGCCGCGCACGCCGGCGTGGAAGTTGCCGACCACCAGCTTGGAGCGGTCAGCCTCGACCATCACGTAGAACTTGCCGCGCGAGTTGACGTCACGGACATGCGCCGCGGCGTCGCCGTAGATCGGGTAGTAGCGGTTCGGATCGACGACCTGATCGAAGAACTCCTCGAACTCGCGCTGCTTGGCGGTGTCGACGTGGGCGGTGACCAGGTAGCGCTTGAAGAGGTACTTCCCCTTGATCCGGCCCTTGAGGTAGACCACCGTTCGGCCGCGTAGCAGCAGCGCGTCGGTCTTGACCCGGCTGTCGTCACTGTCCTCGTCGAGCTCGACGCCTGGCTGACCGATGGCGCCCTCGGCGAGCACCATCAGGAACAGCGCCCGGTCGGAGACCTTCACCGGCCAACGGATCGTGCCCTCGTTGCCCTGCTTGTCCTTGGCGCGGATCAGCAGCTGGCTCTGACCGTCGGGCAGCTTGACCGCGTGGTCGAAGCTACCGTCGGGCCGTAGCTCGACGCGCGTCCCGT
>JAUVBO010000387.1 GCA_030591195.1 Pseudomonadota bacterium | reverse complement strand
CGCGACGAACGACGACCGCCCACCGACCGCCAGCGGTGGGCCGTCCGCCAGGTTGGTCACCACCGATGTCCCGGCCGGCACCGTCAGCTTCACGCGGAAGTTGGCCAGGACGTTGTACGCCAGATCGCCGAAGCGACCCGGAGGGCCGGTGTCGAACTCGCCCTGCCGATAGGGGGCGACCATCGGGTAGGCCGACGCTGCGGTGGCGATCCCGTCGCCGATCCCGAGCAAGCCGTAGTCCGACGCCCCCGTCCCGACCGACGCCACCCCCAGGGATCCCAGCGCCTGGGCGAAGATGTCGTTCGACCCCGCGGGCAGCCGGCGCAGCGTGCCCGAGAAGGTGACGTCGAGCACCGTCCACTTGCCCGGGGCCAGCGGCGCGGCAAACTGCAGCTGCACCAACGTCGGCCGGCGCGGCTTCAGCTTCACGGCGGGTCCGGAGACCGCCCTGGCCTGCTCTAGTCGCAGGGCGGCTCCTGCGGCCGCGCCGAGCTCCCTCGGCGCGTTGGGATGCAGCAACAGCGGCAAGGCCGACAGTGGCCGTCCCGTAGCGTTGCGGAAGTAGAGCCGGTAGCTGCCCGAGAGGCGCGCGCGCGCCGGGTCGAGCGCGATCTTCATGTCGTAGAAGGGCAGCGCCGCCAGGGCCTCCGGTCCCAGCTGCGAGGGCAGCGCCCGGCGCTGGTCGGCGCGGAGGGAGCGGAGCAGAGGTCCCACGTCGTAGGGGGAGCCCACGCGACCCGCGCGTACCGCGTGGCGTTTGCAGCCCCCGTACGACGCCATCAGCGCGAGGCAGCTGGCCGTGATGCACAACCCGGGGGCCGGGTGGCGGAGGAAGCTTGCGATCGACATTGTCGGAAGTATATACGCTCAACGACCATCGGATTCTGGCCAGCCGGTGGTGCAACCAGCCGAGGTCCGTGAAATACTGGCGCATCAGAGATGGCCGTGACCGAGGACCCCGAAGATATCGTCAGTCAGCCGGGGCCACCGGGCGCTGACGACCAGCCGGACCCGACTGGCGACCAGGCGGAGACGCCTGGCGACCGGCCGGAGACGGCTGACGACGCGCAGCCGGCAGACCGCAGCCGCTACGACCGGATCGAGGTCGAGGGCAAGGCCCACCTGGTCTGCGCCGGTGCGCCGAACGTCCGCTTGCACGTCGAGCGCGGCCTGACCGTGACGGAGTCCAGCAGGAAGCGCCACCCGCGCCAGTCGGTCTTCCTCGACGGGGTCTACGGCGAGGGACCACTGTTCGACAACGAGGCCCGCCACTACTCCCTCGACCACCACTCGGGCTGCCACCGCCCGATCACCCTCGCGACCTGCGAGCAGGCTGCGGTGATGCTGCTCTCCGGGCTCCCGCTCGACGAAGGGGAGTGGCAGCTCCACATCAACGAGCCCGACCTCGACGCGGTCCTCGCCGCCTGGCTGCTGCTCAACCACCGCGAGCTGCTGCGCGACGGGACCGAGTTGCTGTGGCAAGTGATGCCTCTGGTCCGGGTCGAGGGCGTGATCGACGCGCACGGGCTCGACCGGGGCCCCCTGGCGGGCGTCGGGGAAGCAGTCTACCGGCAGCAGCGGAAGCGCATCGACACCCTGCTCGCCCGCGAGCGCGAGCTCAAGGAGACCGGGCAGTGGCCGAGCACCGACCTGCTCGACTACGCCGCGGCGCTACTCGACGACCTCGACGCCGAGCTCTACCCCGAGGGTTACCTCGAAGACCTGCTCGACATCGCCGAGGTGGCCCAGGTGCCGATCGGCCAGCGTTCACGGGCGATCCTCTGCCGGGCCAAGCGCGGGATCTACGCCGTCGAGTCGGTGCTCAAGCTACGCTACGACAAGCAGCTGGGGGTAATCGTGCTCGACCAGGGCAACGGGCGGTTCACCGTGCGCCAGGTGGACTCTTTTTTACCAAAAAATCTCGGAGACTTGTACACGGTGCTCAACTCGCGCGAGCCGAGCAATGGTGCCAACGAGACCAACCGCTGGGGCGGATCGGCCGACATCGGTGGCTCGCCACGCCAGACCGGCACCGCGCTCGATGGCGAGGCGATCCTCCGGGCGGTACAGGACGTCTACGGCGGCGGCGGCTGGCTGCGCCGGATGGTGCGGCGGATCACGTCCTGACCCCTCCCACGGCCTCTCATTTCGTGCTACGAAATCTACCGCTGCCGGGCGGTCGCGCCCAGCGGCTGTGCGACCGCCCGGGCCATGCCAGGGCATCGCCGTTTTCAAACGTGAAAATCGCCTACGGAGGATGCGATGGTCAGCGCCAAGCTCAACGTGCCGCAGCCGAACAACGAACCAGTGCTGGCGTACGAGCCCGGCTCGTCGCGGCGGGCGAGCCTCAAGGCCGAGCTCAAAAGGATGCTCGGCGAGCAGATCGAGATCCCCCTCGTCATCGGCGGCCAGGAAGTCAAGACCGGCAAGCTGAGCAACTGCGTCTGTCCCCACGACCACCAGCACGTCCTCGGGCGCTACCACCAGGCCACCTCCGAGCAGGTCCAGCAGGCCGCCGAGGCCGCGGCCAAGGCCTACCCGGAGTGGTCGCGGATGCCGTGGGAAGCGCGGGTCTCGATCTTCCTCAAGGCCGCTGATCTGCTGGCGACCAAGTACCGCGACACGATCAACGCCGCGACGATGCTCGGCCAGGACAAGACCGTACAGCAGGCCGAGATCGACGCGGCCTGCGAGCTGATCGACTTCCTCCGCTTCAACTGCCACTTCGCCGAGCGGCTCTACTCCGAGCAGCCGAAGTCGTCTCCGACGATGTGGAACTACGTCGATCACCGGCCGCTCGAGGGATACGTCTTCGCGGTCACCCCGTTCAACTTCACCGCCATCGCCGGCAACCTGCCGACCTCCCCAGCGATCATGGGCAACGTCGTGCTCTGGAAGCCCGCCTCGTCGGCGGTCTACTCGGCCTACTTCTTCCGCAAGATCCTCGAGGAAGCCGGCCTGCCGCCCGGCGTGATCACGATGCTGCCGGGCCCGGGGGGCCAGATTGGCGACCCGGCGATCAACCACCCCGACCTCGCCGGCGTCCACTTCACCGGCAGCACGAGCGTCTTCCAGGGCATGTGGTCGACGATCGCCAACAACCTCGCCCGCTACAAGTCGTACCCGCGCATCGTCGGCGAGACCGGGGGCAAGGACTTCATCTTCGCCCACCCATCGGCAGACGCCGACGCGCTGGTCACCGCGGCGCTCCGTGGCGCCTACGAGTACCAGGGACAGAAGTGCTCGGCGGCCTCCCGGATGTACCTGCCCCAGTCGGTCTACCAGCGTGTGCGCGACCGCTTGGTCGACGAGATCCGCGGCATCAAGATGGGGTCACCGACCGACTTCCGCAACTTCATCTGCGCGGTGATCGACAAGCACGCGTTCAACGACATCAAGGGTTACGTCGACTACGCCCGCGAGTCGTCGGACTGCGAGATCCTCGTTGGTGGCGAGTATGACGACAGCCGGGGCTACTTCATCAACCCGACGCTGGTCGAGGCCAAGAAGCCCGACTTCAAGCTGATGGAAGAGGAGTTCTTCGGCCCGGTGCTGACCTTCTACGTCTACCCGGATGACAAGTACGAGGAGACCCTCGAGGTCTGCGACCGTACCTCGCCCTACGCGCTGACCGGGGCGGTCTTCGCCAACGACCGGCGGGCGATCCTCACGGCGATGGACAAGCTGCGTCACGCAGCAGGCAACTTCTACATCAACGACAAGCCCACCGGCGCGGTGGTCGGACAGCAGCCGTTCGGCGGCGCCCGGGCCTCGGGGACCAATGACAAGGCGGGTAGCCTGCTCAACCTCCAGCGCTGGGTCTCGCCGCGCACGGTCAAGGAGACCTTCGTACCGGCCACCGACTACCGCTACCCAAACATGGCGGAGGAGTAGGCGGGCCCCGATGAAGACTCCTTGGTCCCCGGGACCTTGACATGCGCGTGGCCTCGCTCCTCGCGTCCCTGCTGTTGCTCGCCTGCGGCATCGGCGTCCTCGTCTTCCGCGAGTACCGCACCTCGGAGCGGTACATCGTCGAGTCGCTCAGGGCCGCACATCAGCGCGGCGCGACGCTTTCGGTCGAGCAGTGCGTCGACCATGTCGTGGCGTGGGCGCCCCGGTGCCAGGCGATGCGCAAGATGTGTGAGTGGAGCGCGGCGCGGATGACCCACGCTTGCCTGGTGGCCCAGGACCGCCGGCCCTACTGCGAGGCGTTGACCGTCAGCACCTCGGATCGGCGGTTTGGCTACCAGGAGTGCCGGACACGGGGCGCCACCCGCGGTGCGCGCAAGAAGGCGTGCGCGAGCGCCTACGGGCGGGTTGCCAGCCACTGCCGTTGGCTCCGCCGTGACCAGGCCAGGCGTGCCAGCCGCGAAGCGAAGCGACCCACGCCACCCCGTGGGGGCGCATCTTGAGCGGGGCGACGAAGCACCCCGCGGCACTCTCGTCCTCGGTGACGTCGTCGGCGCCTGCAGCTCCGGGGCGCGGTGCGTCACAGGCCGCGGGGCAGACGGCGCGGGATCTGCTGGCCCTGACCAAGCCCGGCGTCGTCGCGCTCTGCGTCGTCACCGCTGCGGCAGGTTTTTGCCTCGCCGGCACCCGCGGCACCCCGCTCTCGCTGCTCTTCGCGCTCGTCGGCACCGCCCTGGCCGTGGGCGCCGCCAACGCGCTGAACATGTTCCTCGAGCGCGACACCGACCGGTTGATGGAGCGTACCCGGGACTGGCCCCTGCCCTCCGGGCGGCTCGCCCCGGCGGTGGCGCTGGTCTTCGCGTTCTGTGCCGGCACGGCGGCGCTGGCAGTGCTCTGGCTGGGGACCAACCCGCTGACCGCCTTGCTGGCT
>JAUVBO010000364.1 GCA_030591195.1 Pseudomonadota bacterium | reverse complement strand
CGACCTCCAAGTCGCGGCGGCCGCCCCGCCCCGCGCGGCCGCCACGGCGCGTCGAGCGGTCCGAGTCGCTGGAGAAGAGGGCCAGCGCCGCCGCCCAGGCCGTCGCGCGCGCGGTGAAGAAGGACGGCCCGGCGACTCCCCCCACGGTCAAGACCAAGGTCCCGGCCAAGATCAAGTCGGCGGCGAGCAAGAGTAAGCCGGCGCGCAAGTCGAGCAAGAGCCAGGCCGCCACGGCGACCAAGCGCCCGGCGCCGAAGAAACGCCGGCCGCCGACCACCGCGGGCAAGAAGACCCGCGCTCGCCGGAAGTAGGCGCCGGCCCGAAGGGCAGGTCGAAGAATGAGCGCGCTGCGCATCAGCTACTCGGAGGCGGCCTCCCACCGCCACCTGCGCCTGCGCGATCTGCTGCGCGCCCACGCCTACGAGCGGCGCGAGGTGGTGCTCGCCTCGGGCAAGCGCAGCAACTTCTACATCGATTGCCGGCGGGTGGTGCTCACCGCCGAGGGCCACTTTCTCGGCGGCTGGCTGATGCACTACGCGATCCGCCAGCTCTGCCCCGAGGCGATCGGCGTCGGCGGGATGAGCCTCGGCGCCGATCCGCTGGTCAGCAGCGTCTCGCTGGTGTCGCACCTCTCGGGGCTGACGCCGCTCGACGGGTTCTACGTGCGCAAGCAGCCCAAGGGACACGGCACCGGGCGCGTGGTCGAGGGCGCAGCCCAGCTCGCGGCGGGGGCGCCGGTGGTGGTGCTCGAGGACGTGGTGACCAGCGGTGGCTCGTCGCTGCAGGCGGTGGAGCGTGCCCAGCAGGCCGGCTTCGAGCCCCGGCTGGTGCTGGCGCTGGTGGACCGGCTCGAGGGGGGGCGCGAGGCGATCTCTGCCCGGCTCCCGCTGGTGTCGCTCTTCACCGCGAGTGATTTTGCCTCTGCCGAGGAGGGGGCGGACTTGGCCGCTGCCGAGGAGGGGACCGGATGAGCCGCCAGGCGCTGTGCTGGGGCATCTTGCTCTGGGCCGTCGTCGGCCTGGTTGCCTGCACCGGCCAGGCCGAGCGGGTCAGCCTGGCGTCGCCCCGGGCGAGCAGGTACCAGGCCAAGGACTACTCGCGGCTGCTGTGGCGCTGGACCCGCAGCGGTCGGGTGGTCAAGCAGCTCGACACGGCGCTCAAGGTCAAGGCGACCTTCTTCGCGCCCGACTACCGCGCCGCCTACCTCGCCCGCTACGCGCAGATGTTCAAGCTCCCGCAGCAGAAGCGGGCTGCCCTGGCCGCCGAGTTGGCCAAGAGCTGGGGCGAGCGCTACACCTTCGTCTTTGGCGCCGCGACCCACGACTTCAAGTGGAACGACTTCCACCGCAAGCACTCCATCTGGCGCGTGGCGCTGGTCAACGATCGGGGCGAGCAGGTCGATGCGCAGTCGCTCGAGCGAGTGCGCCGGTCGCCGACCTGGGACGTGTTCTACCCTTACCTAGAGCCGTTCTACCAGCTCTACCGGGTGCGGTTCCCGCGTCAGCTCGCCGACGGCCGGCCGCTGTTTCCCGCGGGTACCCGCAAGGTGATCCTGCGTTTTGCCGGGCCACTCGGGAGCACCGATCTACTCTGGCAGCTGAAATGAGCCCCGGTGCCGTCGCGACCCCAGCAAACGCTTGTCCTCCTGGTGCTGGCGCTGGTCGGGTGTTCCTCCGATCCGGTCGAGCGGCTGATCGCGCAGCTCGACCAGTCCGAGCGCCGTGAGCAGGCGATCGCGGAGCTGCTGGCGGCGGTGCGCCGTGCCCCGCCCGCCCGGCGCGCTCAGGTCAAAGAGCGGGTGATCGGCGCCCTGGGTGAGGCCTACCGCGAGGACCTGCGTCGGCCGCAGATCGTCGCCGCGCTGGCGATGCTGCGCGATCGCCGCGCCGAGCACGTATTTCTCGCCGCGATCGGCGACGCCGAGCGGGGTGGGGAGCACTTCGAGGCTGCCGTCCGGGCGGCACGGATGCTCGCCACGCTCGGCTGTCGCGCGGCGGTCCCCAAGCTGGTACAGATGCTGCGCCGCGCCCACCGCCGCCCCGCGATCGACCGGCAGGGCTACCTCCGGCGGGCGACGATCGAGGCGCTCGAGCTGCTCGGTGATCGCCGCGCCGTCCCGGCGCTGGTGGAGGTGTTGCGCGCTGGGCCCACCGAGCAGGCGGTGGAGCTCAACCGCCGGGCAGCGCGGGCGCTCGGTACGCTCCGGGCCAAGGCGGCTGCTGGTCCGCTGGTCCGGCTGCTCGGCGGGACCGCTCACCGATTGCTGGTCTACCAGCCGAGCCGGCGGGCGCTCTGCGCCATCGGGCCTGCGGTGTTGCCGGCCCTCTGGGCCCGGGTTGACCGCGGCGCTCGCGGTGACCGGCAGCTGGCGGTGGCTGCCCGGCGCGTGGTCGGCGATCTCGCGCCAGGTCCGAGGAAGGCGTCGGGGGAGATCCCAGCCGCTGATCCCCCGGCGTTGCGCCTCGCCGCCGCGGAGGCCTGGCTGCGAGCTGGCCCCAGCCCCGCGGCCGAGAAGGTGTTGCTGGCGGCGGTGGCCGACGCGCAGCTGCCGGCGCGTCGACGACGCCGAGCGGCCGATCTGCTCGGCTGGTACGGCGGCAGCGGCGCGGCGGCGGGCCTCCTCGAGCTCGACCCGCCGCAGGCTGGCACGCCGCTGCACTGGGCGGTGGCGCGCGCCTACGCCCGCACCGGCCGGGAGGCGGGTGAGGCCCTGACCCGCCTGGTGTTCGGCCGGCCACAGGCTGAGCCGGGATCGGCGCTGGCAGACAGGGCGGCCAAGCACCACCTCGCCACTTACCGGCCGCGCCTGGCGCTGGTGGCCCGCTGCGGCGCGCGTCCGAGCTGCTACCTCGACGAGCTCGGCAACAGCGTGGCCACCTCTCGGGCGACCACCTCGCGGCCCGCTGGTGCGGCGGGCGAGCGGGGCGCGCGCGACTGGCGCGCGGGCGAGCGGGCGGCGCTCGAGCTCGGTCGGCTGCTCGCCGACCCGGCCAACGAGGACCAGGCGTCGGTGGCTGCCGGGAGGGTGGCCGGGGTGCTCGCGGCGCAGCTGGCCGACAGCCACCCCGACCTGACGCTCGCGGCCCTGATTAGCCTCGAGCGCTTGGCGTCGGCGAGGAAGCTGGACGCGGGGCTCGCCCTGCGGCTGGCCCGGAAGATCGATTCGGCGCTAGAATCCAGCGAATCCGACCGGATCGGTGAGCCGCTCGTCTCGCGAGCCTTCTGCCTCGCCAGGCGGCTGGAGCGGATCAGTCGTCGCTAGCCTGACCGCCTCGCGGCGCCCGCGCTCGGTCGAGGAAAAGGAGCACTGATGATTAGGCTGGAGGTAGTCCAGGGGGAAGAGAAGGGGCGTGTCCTCGAGTCGGGCGACGAACGGATCACCATCGGCCGCGCGCCGGGAGCGACCTTCCAGCTCAACGACTATCACCTGTCAGCCGAGCATGGGCTGGTCTTCCGCGAGCACGACCGGCTGATCTACCGCGACCTGCGCTCGACCAACGGCTCGATGGTCTTGCGCGGCAACCGGCGGATCCTCCTCGACGACGGTGACCACTGGGAGACGCCGCTGTGTGACGGCGACCGGCTGCTGCTCGGTGACGCCGTGGCGCCGGTGATCCTGCTCTGTCGCCTGACCGACAGCCTCGAGGGTGACGAGGGGCCGCACCGCGTGATCGCCCGGGTGACGCTCAACGAGATTCCTTCGCGGGTGGGAAAGGTCGAGCAGGGGCCGGACGTCAAGCTGCTCTACGACTCGATCAAGCGCCTCGGCGGCCGGCTCGAGGTCAGCGAGGTGCTCAACGCGGTGGCCGAGGGGACCTTCGAGCTGGTGGCCCGGGCGACCCACCTCTCGATCTTGCTCAACGAGAGCAAGTCCGAGGAGGCGCGCTTCGTGCCGATGCTCGCGCGCTCGCGCGGCGACGGCGAGCCGACCCAGGAAGTGCTGATGAGCCGGGCGGTGCTGAGGCGAGTGCTCAAGGAGCGCAGCGCGGTGCTGGCGGCAAACGCGCCCGCTGAGCTCGGCGGCTCGGAGAGCATCATGGGCGCGAACATCCGCTCGACCATCGGCGTGCCGCTCTGGCGCGGCGAGCGGATCCTCGGCGTGATCCAGTGCGACAACCGGGCCTCGAGCGGCATCTTCAGCGAACGAGACCTCAACCTGTTGCTGGTCCTCGGTCGCCAGGCGGCGCTGGCGATCGACAACGCCCAGCTGCACGACGAGCTGAAGCTGGCCCAGGAGAAGCTGCAAGGGGAGAACCGCTACCTCAAGGGTCGCTCACCACGGGTCAGCTTCGACCACATCATCGGCGAGTCGGCCGCGATGAAGGCGATCTTCAGCCAGCTCGAGAAGGTGATCGACACCCGCGCCACCGTCTGCATCGGCGGCGAGACCGGTACGGGCAAGGAGCTGGTGGCCAGCGCGATCCACCATCAGGGCAAGCGCCGGGAGAAGATGTTCGTCGCCCAGAACTGTGCTGCTCTGCCCGAGACCTTGCTCGAGAGCGAGCTCTTCGGTCACAAGAGGGGCTCGTTCACTGGCGCCGATCAGGACCGGAAGGGGCTGTTCGAGATCGCCGACGGCGGAACGCTGTTCCTCGACGAGGTCGGCGAGATGGCGATGACGCTGCAGGCCAAGCTGCTCCGGGTGCTCCAGGAGGGCGAGGTGCGGGCGGTGGGCGCCTCGCGGCCGCGGCGGGTCGACGTCCGCATCATCTGCGCCACCAACCGCTCCCTCGACAAGGAGGTCGAAGAGGGGCGTTTCCGCCAGGACCTCTTCTACCGGCTGATGGTCTTTCCGATCACCCTGCCGCCGCTGCGCGAGCGCAAGGAGGACATCCCGCTGCTGGTCCAGCACTTCCTCAAGCGCTACACCGCCGAGATGCGCAAGGCGACCAGCGGCATCAGCCAGGAGGCGCTCACTCAGCTGATCAACCATCGCTGGCCGGGCAACGTGCGCGAGCTGGAGAACGAGGT
>JAUVBO010000948.1 GCA_030591195.1 Pseudomonadota bacterium | reverse complement strand
GTGTGGCTTGCAAGCCGCATACCTGCACCCGTGCAGTCCGGGGGTTGCGGAAGATGCTGCGGAAGTGCGCGGAAGGTCGTGCTGCCGGCGCCGCCGGCGGCGCTCGTTGCCCACTGGGGTTTGCGCAAAAGCGGCCGGTCAACGTAAGCCACCGTGGTCGGTGAGCCTCCCGTTCTCCGGGTGAGAAAACGTCTTCCCGTGCCGCCGATTGTCACCTCATCTGGGAGGCCGTATGATCGGGCAACGTCTTGAACCACGAAGGATAAACGTGCGAAGTCACGAGGCCGTTGGCCCGATTCTCCACTCGATCCTGATCCCGACGCTGTCGCTGGCCGGGTTGTCACGCCGATGATCTCGGCCAACAAGCTCTGCCGGAGCTTCGGCGAGACCAGGGCCCTGGTGGACGTGAGCTTTCGCATCAGGCGGGGCGAGGTGGCGGGCTTGCTGGGGCCGAACGGAGCAGGCAAGACCACCTGCATGCGGATCCTCACCGGCTTCACCCCCCCCAGCTCCGGCAGCGCGCGGGTTGGCGACCTGCAGGTGACCGTCGAGAGCCAGGCCCGGGCCGCGCGTCGGCTGATCGGCTACCTCCCGGAAGGAGCGCCGATCTACCCCGAGATGCGGGTTGGCGAGTACCTGGCGTTTCGCGCGCGCTTGCGCGGCCTGGCGCGGGGTGATCGAAAGTCTGCGGTGGAGCGGGCGGCGGTGCGTTGCGGGCTGCACGACGTGACGCGGAGGATCATCGGGCAGCTGTCGCGGGGCTACCGCCAGCGCGTGGGCCTGGCCGACGCGCTGCTGGCCGAGCCGCCGGTGCTGGTCCTCGACGAGCCGACGGCCGGGCTCGACCCGAACCAGATCCGCGACGTCCAGCGCCTGATCGCGGAGCTCGCAGCCGACGGCAAGACGATCCTGCTCTCGAGCCACAACCTCTCCCAGGTCGAGGCGGTCTGCTCGCGGTTGCTGGTTCTGCACCAGGGTCAGCTCGTCGCCGAGGGAACCGCCGACGAGCTGGCCGGAGCAGGCACCTGCAGCCTGACCGTATGGGTTCGTGGCCCGGGCGGTGAGGTGGTCCCGGGGCTGGCAGCGATCGATGGGATCGAGGTCATCGAGCACCAGGTCATCGCCGGCGAGCCGCAGACGGTCCGATGCCGCCTGCGGGTCGCGCCCGATCCAGCGGCTCGGGAGAGCTTGGCGGCGGCGATCCACCAGGCAGGCTGGGGGCTGCGGGAGCTTCGCAGCGATGGCGCCGTGCTCGAGGAGGTCTTCGGAGAGCTCACGGGCCAGCCAAGGGGAGGGCGCTGGTGACGATCCTCGCGCTGATCAGGCGGGAGCTGCTGAGCTTCTTCTACACCCCCCTCGGCTGGGCGGTGCTGACCCTCTTCCTGCTGGTCCAGGGCTATGGCTTCTACCTGGTGGTCGAGTTGCTCGCCTCGCCTCACGCACCTCACGGGGCGCCGATGCGGCTGTTCTTCGGCGGCACGTTCTACTACTGGCTAGTGATGATCGCCGTCAGCGCCACGGTGACGATGCGGCTGCTCGCGGAGGAACGGCACAGCGGCACCATCGAGCCGCTGCTCACCGCCCCGGTCGGAGACGCCGAGGTGGTCCTCGGCAAGTACGTCGCGGCGCTCTGCTTCTTCGCGGTGCTCTGGCTGCCCACGCTCGGGTACGTGGCGATCCTCTCCCGCCTCGCCAGCCAGACATCGGTCGCCCTGGGCCCGGTGCTCTGCGGCTACCTTGGCACGTTGCTCGTCGGCGCCGCCTTCCTCGCGGTCGGCACCCTGGCCTCGGCGCTGACGCGCAGCCAGACCGTCGCGTCCTTGCTGACCTTCGCCGCGCTGGTGCTGCTGTTGCTGCTGGGTCCGATGTCGCTGTTCACCGCGAACCCGACGCTTCGGGCGGTGATCGAGCACCTCAACCTGTTCGAGCACCTCGACGAGTTCGCCCGTGGCATCGTCGACTCGCGCCGGATCGCGCTCTATCTCGGGATGATCATCTTCTGTCTGGCGGCGGCGACCAAGGCGCTGCAGCGGCGGCGGTGGAGCTAACCAGATGGGAAGCGGGGAGGGAGGGAGCCGAAGGTCGACGAGTAGCGGTCGAGGTAGCCTCGCCCTCGGCCTTGCCCTGCTCGCGGCGATCCTGGTGATGGCCAACATCATCGCCGCCCGCCATCACTGCCGGGCGGACTGGACGCCGAGCCGCCTCTACACCCTCGCGCCGAAGACGCTCGCCGTGCTCGCCGCGGTCCGACACCCGGTCCAGGTTACGGTGTTCATGGTGCCGCCAGATCGCTTCACCGAGTCCGTGTACCACGAGATCCGCGAGGTGCTGACCCGCTTCGCCGGTGTTTCCTCCAGGCTTCGGGTCGAGTACGTCGACATCGACGCTGACCCGAGTCGCGTCGCGTTGCTGGCCAAGCGCCACGGGATCCAGCGCCGAGATCTGCAGGGCGGGGTGATCGTCTTCGCCTCGGGGGACCGGAGCAAGCACGTCCGTGCCTCCGGGATGGCCCGCTATGACGGGCGCCGACTGGTGGCCTTCATGGGAGAGGCGGTGCTGCTCTCGGCCTTGATCTCGGTCACCGGCGAGCCGCAGGAGACGGTCTGCTTCACCTCAGGGCATGGCGAGGCGGACATCGCGTCCTTCGAGGCCGGCGGCTACGGCTACTTCGCCGACGAGGTGCGGCGCGAGGGTTTTCGCGTCAAGTCCCTCGGCCCG
>JAUVBO010000920.1 GCA_030591195.1 Pseudomonadota bacterium | reverse complement strand
CGCCAACGCGCTGATCCCTTGCAGTCAACCACCACATGCCAAGTGATCGATATGATCCGGCTTAATACCTGTATTCGAGGGCCCCCGCCGCGAATCGGCTCTGCCGCCACTTGATGCGATCGCCCTGGCCGCCGTCCCGGCTTGACTTGCCGTCCATCTCTGACGACGATCAGATCACCGCTTTGCTAGGTGTCCCGCTTGTCGAGCCGCAGCAGACAATGCCTGATGATCGTCGCCGCGCTGCACCTCGGCGCCTGTCAGTCGTCGGTGGCCCCCCCGCCGGCTTGGGACGTGTCCATCGACGCCGACGCCTCGCCTGCCGACGCGCCGGCGCCCGCTGGTGACGATGCCGGGGCGGATGTGACCCTGGGTGGCCCGCCGTACCCGGTGGTGCTCTGCCACGGCTTCTTCGGCTTCGATAACGTCGGGCCGATCGACTACTTCCACGGCGTGGTCGAGGCGCTGCAGGCCGCCGGCCACGACGTGCACGTCACCACGGTCAACCCGTTTCAGAGCTCCGAGGTTCGCGGCGATCAGCTGATCAAGAAGGTCGAGCAGCTGATCGTCGACACCGGCAAGGCCAAGGTCAACCTCGTCGGTCAAAGTCAGGGCGGGCTCGACGTGCGCTACGTGGCGCACGAGATCCCCGAGCTGATCGCGGCGGTGGTGATGGTCGCCGTGCCGAACCGCGGGATGCACCTGGCCGATGTCTTCGACGGCAAGGTCCCCGGGCTGTCGTCAGCGCTGACCAAGGCGCTGCTGCAGATCGTCTCGCGGCCGATCTACGGCGACATCGCCGAGGACGCCGACATGGAGGCCGCGCTCGCCGCGCTGACCTCCTTCGAGGTCAGCAACTTCAACGCGAGCTATCCTGATCAGCCCGGGGTGGCCTACTACTCGATCGGTGGGATCTCCAACCTCAAGGCGACCGACCACGCCGCCTGCGAGAGCCCCGAGGTGCCGCCGTTCATCAGCAAGTACTCGGGCGCCCGGGATCCGATGGATCCGCTGATCCTCCCCGTGGCCCAGGTGGTCGGCGGGACCCTGTTGTCGCCGGCGCCGAACGACGGCATGGTCCGCGTCTCGAGCGCCAAGTGGGGCAAGTGGCTCGGCTGCATCCCGGCCGATCACTTCGACACGGTCGGCCAGCTGCTCGGCGACCACCCGGGCCTGGGCAACCCGTTCGACCACCTCGACTTCTACCGCGGCCTGGCCGACTACCTCGTCAGCCAGGGCCACTGACCCCCCAGGGGTGGGGACACCCACGAGCGAGCCGGAGAGGCCTTCCGCTCGCCGAAGTAGCGTGGGTGCTCCGCGCAGAGCTCTCTTCGTCTCGCGCGCGGCTGCGGCCGCGACACCAGACAGCGGTGTCGCGGTCCTCGCCGCCAAATGAGGGCGATCGACCCGAACGTCGAGAGCGTTCGCGGAGGAGGGTTGCGGGTTTGCCTCCTGCAGGGCGTCCTCACCCTAAGGCCGCCCGCAACCTCCGACAGGGCGAACGCCAGAGTGGCAATTACTCCGTGGTGGGGGCGGCGGCGACCCAGATCGGGTTGGTCAGGGCGTAGGGCAGCACCCGGCGGCGCTGGGTCGGGTCGGGGCGCTGGCCGCGGACCTGCACCACGTACCAGGTGCCCTGCTTCGGCGGGCGCAGGGTGACGCCGCGGGCGAAGCGGCGGGGCGCGCGGCCGCGGCCGACGCGGAAGGTCTTGATCGGCTTGCCGCCCTCGATCAGCTGGACCTCGGTCACGTCGACCCAGGGTGCCGCGTGGACCTCGATCCGCGCGTCGACCCGGCCGCCCGGCGGCAGCTTGACCGTCGCGCCGATCGGCTTGGCCGCGATGGTGAACGCCACCAGCGGACCGGTGGTGAGAAACGCGCGCTGGCGGGCCAGGGCCGAGATCAGCGCCGGCTCGAGGCCCGCGCCCTTCTTCCCCGGGTCGAGCCGCAGGTAGTTGCGCGGGTAGCCGACGTCCTGCACCGGCAGGCGGTGGGCTTCCGAGTTGCCGGTGGCGGTGACCCGCCGGCCGCGGCGCAGTAGGGCGAACCAGTCGGCGGTGTTCTTGATCACCTGATCGAGGGCCTCGAGGTGATCGCCGTTGTAGACCTCGAGCAGCTGCACCAGGCCGTCGCGGTAGCCGGGCGCGGCAGCCTTGCCTGTCCGCGGGTCGAAGCCCATCTGGCGCAGGTAGCCGATGCTGCCCATCCGCGGGTGGTTGACCTGGATCAACGGCCCGCGGGTGCGACCGGCCTCCCGCATCTTGAGCCCGGCAGGGCGGGCGCGGCGTCGTTGCTCGATGGCCGCCAGCAGCTTGGCCGGCGAGCTGTCCCGCGAGGCGAGGGGGGCCTTGCCGGGGCGTAGCGGAAAGACGTTGAAGTGGCCGAAGAGCTGACCCTGGGTGGTGACCTCGTCGCCGACGATGGTGGTCAGGCGCCCCGAGTCGAGCAGCGCCCGGGCCTGCCGCTGCCACGTCCGTTCACCGGCGCCGCCGGTGAGGCCGAAGCTGGCCGGCGTGACGCGTGGCAGGGCGCTCGGGTAGTCGACGATCGCGTTGTGGTCGGTGGCGACGATCAGGTCGAGGCCCAGCGCTGCGGCCGAGATCAGTCGCACCGCCGGCGACAGCGGCGAGTCGAAGCTGCCGTCGCCGTGGACGTGCAGGTCGGCGCGGATCCAGCGCGGGCCCTTGGTGTCCGACTTCGCCCGCGCTGGCGGCCAGCGCACGGCGCGGCCGAGGGCGTGGCGCACGCGGGTGGTCCGGTCGGCGCGAATGGTGAAGCTGACGCGGCCGAGCTGGTGCTCG
>JAUVBO010000777.1 GCA_030591195.1 Pseudomonadota bacterium | reverse complement strand
GGGCGCCGTGACCTGCTCGCCGCGCTGTTCGCCCTGCTGGCTACGCGGCTGTTCCTCGGCCACCTCGAGCGGGGGGGCGCGCTGCGCGCCGTCGGTGCGCCGCTCTGCTTCGCCCTGTCGATCCTCTCCCATGAAGGCGCCGCCTCCCTGCCCGCGGCCCTGATGCTGGTCGAGCTCGCCCGCCAGTACCGTGCGGACCCGGCGACGTCGTTGGTCGCCGCGCTCAAGCGCCTGCTGCGGCCGCGCCTGTTGCCGCTGGCTGTGATGTTCGTGATGGTGCTCGCCTACGGCACCTGGAAGGTCACTGGCGAGAGCGGGGCTTCGTTCCGCAAGGAGCTCTGGGGGCCAGACCTCGGCGCCCACATCGGCACCATGCTGCGGGTCCACGCGCACTACCTCAAGCAACTGGTCCTGCCGGTGCACCTGCTCGCCGACTACAGCCAGGATGCGTTCCCCGTCTCGAGCTCGCTGTTCGATGGGCGCGCGCTGCTCTCCGGTGCACTGATCGCCGGCCTGATCGGGCTCGGCATCTGGCGCTGGCGCGCCTGGCCGCTCGGCTCGGCCGCCGGGCTGAGCTACTTCGTCCTGCTGCTGCCCGTGAGCCAGATCATCATCCACCACGAGCTGGCCGCCGAGCACCGGCTCTACCTGCCGGCGACCTGTTTCTGTCTGCTGGTGGCCGCCGGCCTCGACCGGGCGGTGGCCCGCTGGGGCCCTGCCGCCTGGGGCGTGGCGGCAGCGCTGCTGGTGGTCTACCTCGGCTTGACCAACAACCGGAACCTCGACTGGCGTGACCGGGCCACCTTCTGGACGAGGGTCGTCGAGCAGGCCCCTCGCAGCGCCCGGGCCCTCGGCAACCTCGGCAGCCAGGCGCTGTCGCGGGGCAAGGTCGAGCGCGCGCGTGAGCTGCTCGAGCGAGCGGTGAAGATCCGTCCCGAGCTCTGCGCCGCCAACGTCAACCTCGGCGAGGCGCTGGTTCGTGTGGGCCAGCGGGCGCGCGGGCTGGAGCTGATCAAGAAGGGCAGCTGCCTGCCGCCCTGGCGCCACCAGTACCGCCTCGGGCGCGCCTACGCGATGACTGGGCGCTGGCCCGAGGCCTCGGCCGCCTTCCGCCAGGCGATCGCCATCGGGCCGCGGCGGGCCGAGTACCACCGCGCCCTCGCCCGCACGCTGCAGGCCCAGAAGGATCGGTCCGCCGTCGAGGAGTACCGCCGGGCGCTCGCCATCCGACCGAAGTTCCCGAGGGCGCTGATCGGGCTCGGGCACACGCTCGCCGAGACCTGCCAGAAGGCCGAGGCCCGCGAGGCGCTGGGGCAGGCCCTGCGGCTGGTCAAGCCCGAGTCGAGGCTCTCCCGTGCTGCGACCCAGCTGCTCAGCGCGATGGAGCGCCACTGCCCCAAGTAGCGTTTCGGTCTTCAGAACAGCGCAGGTGATCGGCCCTGACCGCCGCCGCCGCTCCGGGCCAAGGGCGGAGCTCCTCAGGTCGGGAGGCTGCCGGCGTGCATCGAGTGAGCGAAGCGAAATTGGGGGGGAACCAAGCCTGTGGGCTTGGCTGGGGGGCCTGGGACAGGCCCCCCTATTTGATCGGCGCGGGGAAGCCGGGGGAGACGAGGTTGTTGAACCAGACGTCGTAGGCGGTGCGGGGACCGTCCTTGGTCTCGACCTGCATCGTCAGCGAGATCTTGCCGCCCGGGAGCTGCTGGTCGACGTAGCTGGCCTTGAGCGACAGGGCCTTGATGCCGTGGTCGGCGAGGGTGCTCAGCTCGCCAGCCTGGGAGCGGCCGTCGTGGTTGGCGTCGAGCCAGATCTGCAGCTTGGCGAAGACGCGGTCGCTGGCGTCGACCCGACCGTCGGCGTTGCCGCCGAGGGCGTGGGTGTCGTAGCGGGCGAGCGCCTCGGCGCCGTCCTTGCACTTGCTGCCATCGCAATTGGTGCGGTTGCCGAACAGCTCCAGGCCCGAGGTGACCCGGCCGTCGCCGTCGAGGTCGAGCGCCAGCAGCCCCTCACGGTGCCCGGTCCAGGTCACCTGCTGGGGCTTGCCGTTGGCGAGCAGGTCAAAGGGCACCCGGTCGGTGCTGAGCTTCAGGCCGTCGTTGTCGAGATCGATCACCAGCGGCGAGGTGGTGTGGGTCACCTGATCCTTCGGCGTGCAGCCGTCGGTGATGACCACGGTGTAGCTCTTGCCGCGCGTCGTGACGGTGCCGTCGCCGCCAGTGCGGATGACGCCGACGAAGATCGTCGTCGTGTGAGCCGTGATCGCCCGCTCGATGCCGTCGCGGCGCGCGTCCTCGGCGGACACCACGTCGGGGTTGGTCGGGCTCATGTCGAGGCACATCCGGTGCTCTTTGAGGTAGGTGTCGACCGCGCTGCGGATGATCGCCGTCGTCTGCGGGCCGGTCTGGCCGATGCGCAGGCACTCGCCGCCCTGGGGCGCGAGGGTCAGGTCGCCGCGGCTGATGATCTGGCGCAGGATGATCTCGCCATCCTCCTCGCCGCGGAGCCGAGCGATCTCGTTGCCGCTGATCTCCTCGTTGTCGCAGATGCCAGCGTTGCGCATGGTGTACTCGGCGCGGATCGCGGCGACCTGGACGCCGAAGTCGTGGACCCGGCGGGCGAGGTCGGCGAGGTAGGAGATCGAGTAGTCCTGGAACGCCTGGGGCTGCTCGCGCAGCGAGTCATCGCTCTGGATGTTGCTCTCGGCCTGGAAGGTGAACGTCTCGGGATCGGTCTGCCGCAGGACCTGCACCAGCACCGTGTCGATGATCTCGGCGCAGGACTCGGCGCCGGTCTTGGAGCCCGACGGCGGGCACTCGAAGTACTTCCGGTTCGGGTTCTCGTCAGCGAGACCCTGGGTGGTGCTGCCCACGCCGTCGCTCGAGCTGACGAAGTACTCGCCGACGCCTGGCAGGGGCTCGCCGAGGTTCATGTCATGGATGTCGGCGAGGACGCTGGCGTCCTTGCGCTTCGCTGTCAGGTACTGGCTGAGCGCCGCGACGAAGGCGTCGACGCCCGCCCCACGGCTCTCGACCGTGAACGGCTTGGAGAGCGCGATCACCTTGTCGACCGATCCGGGATCGACATCCGCACCGTACTCGGCGGCGATCTGCTCGGAGGCTGTCTTTCCGACGTTCGAATCGTCGTCGAGGTTGTTCTCGCAGCCCGACGTCACCAACAGCATCGAAGCGGCGATAATTGCGGCTATGAAGATCCTC
>JAUVBO010000160.1 GCA_030591195.1 Pseudomonadota bacterium | reverse complement strand
CACCGGCCCGCGAACCCGGCTGTCACGGACCAGGTACCGGGCGCCGCATGCGTGGCAAACGATCTTGATTTTTGCCCCCGGCTGGCTTTCGTCGCCTATGTCGTGGTGGTGGCCCAACGGCTCCTTCGGGCGGCGTCTCGAGACCCCCGCTATTTTTGTTATATACGAAATGTCTGGTCTTTTCCTGTTTGGGGCCGACTTTTGGCCAGATCCTCTCCCCCTTGGACCCCTGGCAATTGGCTGAACTTTGCTGAATCAGGGAGCGATCGGGTGATCTCAGGCGGCCGGCTGTCCGGCGAGCCAGGCGGCGATCACCGATCCGATCAACAGGGACAAACAGAGCAGCTCGGCCATCCGCCAGCCCCGACGAGCCGGCTTGGCAGGGTCGATCAGCGCAGCGGTCAGCCCGGCACCAGCCGCCGCGCCACCGGCATGGGCCATCAGGTCCACGCCCGGCAGCACGCTGATGATCACCCCGAGCACCAGCCACTTGACCAGGCCCTGCCGAAAGTGAGCCACGCTCGCGTCGCGCCTGACGTAGCCGAGCACCAGCCCGGCGGCGATCAGGCCAAAGACCACGCCGGACGCGCCGGCACTGAGCACCGGCCCGCGAACCAGCATCGCTGCCGCAGAGAAGACGAAGCCAACCACACCGCTGACGAAGTAGAGCACCATGTAGCGCGAGCGCCCCACCGCTCCCTCGATCAGCGGCCCCAGCTGTACCAGGCAGAGCGAGTTGAAGATCAAGTGCAGCAAGTCGAAGTGCAACAGCATCGCCGTGGCCAGCCGCCAGTACTCTGCCCCCACCAGCACCGCCGCCGAGTGCGCCGCTCCAAAGCGGAAGATCACCGCCGCGTCGATGCCTCGGCCGAGGTCCGCGGGCCCTCCCCCGGAGCGCATCAGCATCGCCAGGTAAAAGGCGACATTGGCCGCCAGCATCACGCCGGTGCAGGTGTAGGCACCCTCGGGGATCAGGTGCCGCCAGTAGCGGCCCAGCCGGCTAGCCCTGGCCCCCCCCAGCCGCTGCTCACAGCGAGGGCACTGGCGCTCGTTGCGGTCCACCGTCAGGCCGCACCCGGGGCAGAGCTTGTGCTCGTAGCTCAGCACGCGGCGGCTGTTCTCCCGCTCGTTCTGCTTGCGGCGCTTCCGCTCCTGGTAGCGGTGCCATCGCCACCGGAGCTGCACCGGGTTGAACCCTAGCGCCTTGAGCAGCTGCTCCCACCACGCGCTTCGCTCGCGACTCACGTTCAATCCTTGGCTTGTCCCGAATCATGGTTCTGGTACAAAGCAACAGCGATGTCTGAGTTCCGCCTCGTCAGCCCGCACCGACCCTGTGGCGACCAGCCGCGAGCGATCGCCCAGCTGGTCGAGGGCCTCGGGCGAGGCGATCGCGACCAGGTGCTGCTCGGCATCACCGGCAGCGGCAAGACCTTCACCGCGGCCTGCGTGATCGAGCAGGTCCAGCGCCCGACGCTGGTCATGGTCCACAACAAGACCCTCGCCGCCCAGCTCTATGGCGAGCTCAGGGAGCTGTTCCCGGAAAACGCCGTCCACTACTTCGTCAGCTACTACGACTACTACCAGCCCGAAGCCTACGTTCCAGCGTCCGACACGTACATCGAAAAGGACGCGATCATCAACGATGACATCGACCGGCTGCGCCACGCGGCGACCTTCGCGTTGCTGAGCAGGCGCGACGTGCTGATCGTCGCCTCGGTCTCGTGCATCTTCGGCATCGGCAGCGCCGAGGCCTACCACGAGATGCTGGTGCTGATCGAAAAGGGCCAGCAGCTGGACCGGGACGCGCTGCTGCGGCGGCTGGTGGAGATCCAGTACGACCGCCGCGACTACGACTTCCACCGCGGCACCTTCCGCGTCCGCGGCGACGTGGTCGAGATCTTCCCCGCGCACCTCGAGGACCGGGCGGTGCGGGTTGAGTTCTTCGGCGACGAGGTCGAGGGGCTGTGGGAGGTCGACCCGCTGCGCGGCCGGGTGCTGCAGCCGCTGCAGCGCGTGACGATCATGCCCTCGAGCCACTCCGTCACGCCACCCGACCAGCGCCATCGGGCCCTCGGCACCATCCGCGACGAGCTCTGCGAGCGGCTGGTCGAGCTCAACCGTGAGCTGCAGCTGGTGGAGGCCCAGCGGCTCGAGCAGCGCACGCTGTTCGACCTCGAGATGCTCGAGGTGATGGGCCACTGCACCGGCATCGAGAACTACTCGCGCCACATCTCGGGGAGGAGCCCCGGCGAGCCACCGCCGACGCTGATCGACTACTTCCCCGACGACTTCCTGCTGATCGTCGACGAGAGTCACCAGACGATGCCCCAGGTCCGGGCGATGTACCGGGGCGACCGCAGCCGCAAGGAGACGCTGGTCAAGTTCGGCTTCCGCCTGCCATCGGCGCTCGACAACCGACCGCTGAAGTTCGAGGAGTTCCTCGAGCGCTACCGGCAGGTGATCTACGTCTCGGCGACCCCGGGCGACTTCGAGCTCGAGCGCAGCGGGGGGGTGGTGGTCGAGCAGATCCTCCGGCCCACGGGGCTGCTCGATCCGGAGGTCTCGGTCCGACCGGTGACCGAGCAGGTGGACGACCTGCTCGAGGAGATCCGCCAGCGGGTAGCGCGCTCCGAGCGGGTGCTGGTGACCACCCTGACCAAGCGCATGGCCGAGGACCTGACCGAGTACTACCAGGACCTCGGCCTGCGGGTGCGCTACCTGCACTCGGATATCGACACCATCGAGCGGGTAGCGATCCTCCGTGAGCTGCGCCTCGGCGTCTTCGACGTGCTGATCGGGATCAACCTGCTGCGCGAGGGGCTCGATCTGCCCGAGGTCTCGCTGGTGGCGATCCTCGACGCCGACAAGGAGGGCTTCCTCCGCTCGTCGCGCTCGCTGATCCAGACCATGGGCCGGGCGTCGCGCAACGTCGCGGGCAAGGTGATCATGTACGCCGAACGGATCACCAACAGCATGCGCCAGGCGATCGATGAGACCGAGCGGAGACGACTGGTGCAGGCGGCTCACAACGCCGACCACGGCATCACGCCCCGGAGCGTGGTCCGACCGATCGATGATCCCCTCGCCGGGGGGCTCTCGGCGCCGGGCGCCGAGGACAAGGTCGACCCGCGGCACAGCAACGAGATCCCGCTGCACGAGCTGCCGCAGCTGATCGAGACCTTGAGGAAGGAGATGCAGGCGGCGGCCGACGAGCTCGACTTCGAGCGCGCCGCCCAGCTGCGCGATCAGGTCCGCCGGATGAGCACCATCGAGCTCAGCATGCGCGACCCGAGCACCAAGGCTCGCTCACGGGCCAGGTCGACCTCGGAGAGCAAGAGCCGCGCTCAGAGCCGGCGCAGCAAACCCAAGCGCCCGCCGGGTCGCCGCCGCGGCTAAGGCACCGTCACCGAATCGATGAAGAGGCGACACCGACAACACGTCAATCCGCTGACGATGACGTCCCTCGTGCCCCGCGAGCCGCTCTCGATCCCCGACGGACCCGAGGTGGACGTGGAGCTCGGCTGCGCCGACGCACGATTCCTCGTCGAGCTCGCCGTCAAGGAGCCCGACCGGTTGTTCTACGGCCTCGACATCCGGGAGGCGTTTCTCGCCGAGGGTCACGAGGCAGTGGCCGCGCATGACCTGGGAAACCTCGAGCTCGAGGTCTGCAACCTCCTGGTCGACCTCGACCACCTGTTCGCCCCCCAGCGCATCTCGCGCTTCTTCATCAACTTCCCCGACCCCTGGTTCAAGCGGCGGCAGCACAACCGCCGCTGGCTCACCGCCGAGGCCCTCGGCCACCTGCTCGACGCCCTGCGGCCCAGCGGCGAGGTCTTCTTTCAGAGCGACGTCTGGGAGCTGGTGCTCGAGGCGATGGCGCTGCTGGAGGCCGAGCCGCGGCTCGCCAACGTGCGCGGCGAGTGGTCCTTCCTGCGCGACGGCAACCCCTACGGGGTGCGCTCGACGCGCGAGGTGATCTGCGAGGAGGGGCCCAGGCCGATCTGGCGGCTGCTCTACCGCCCCGTTGGCGACTGACAGCAAAGCAAGGCTTGGCGAAATCCAAACCTCGGCGGTAGGCTGGTGGGGTGCTGCTACTCGGACGAGCCCTGACGCTTGGGCTGCTGCTCGCAGCCACCCTCGGTGGCTGCGAGGGCGAGCGACTACCGCGCGTCGACGCCATCGTGCCGGCGGCGGCCGCCCCCGGCGACACCGTCGACCTGGTGGGCGAGGGTTTCGCGGGCGAGGATCGATTCGTCAGCTTCGCCGCGGCAGAGGCTATGGCGAGCTTCTGGCAACCGGGGCGGGTGCGGGTAACCGTTCCGGAGCTGGCGCCAGGCATCATCCTGGTCGTGGTCACCATCGACGGTCGGCCTTCGACACCGATCGACTTCGACGTGACGAGCCCCGACGAGATCTAGTCTAGGTCTAAGTCTGGTCTAAGCCCTGCGGGTCGAGTCGGCGGACGCTGTTGAAGGTCAGGTCCAGCATCTGCTGGACCAGGTTGGGGACCTGCGGGAAGTCACGGTCGAAGAGCGACGCGAGCAGCACCCGTTCGATCAGCCCGATGTGGGCGTAGGCCACGACCATCGGCTCGAGGTCTTCGCGAAACAACCCGAGGGACATGCCCAGACGGATGTTGTCCGCCTCCACCTTGGCCAGCCCACGATAGAAGTCGCGCACCATCTGCTCGAGCTTGTCGTCGAGTCCCATGGATTCGCGATAGACCAACCGCACGAGGTCGCGATTGTCGCGAAACAGCTCGGTCAGGGCAGTGGCGGCGCGCTCCACCTGCTGGTAGTAGTCGGCCGGCGTCTGCGCGTCTTGGCTCACCGAGCGACCGAGCTTGGTCACCAGCTCGAAGAAGCGATGGATCAGCTCGTAGAAGATGGCGGGCTTTTCCCCGAAGTAGAGGTAAAAGGTCCCCTTGGCCACGCCGGCGGCGCGGGTGATGTCGTCGACGGTGGCCGCGTGATAGCCCTTCTTGGCAAAGACCTGACGGGCGGCCTCGAGCAACTGCTCGCTGCGGCGGTCGCGAGCGGCCTTGCGCTCGGGGCGGTCGCTGACGCTAGAGTCCGACATCGGCTCCCGAACGCTAAGGCCTGTCACTGCGTGTCGTCAAGGGCTCGCGTCGATCACCGAAGACCCTTGCTCAACGACGGCGCCCAGTGGTACGGGTGCGGGCGGACGAGCAACGAGGGGTATCCGACGTGGGCATCAAGCTGTCGGGCTGCTGTGGATTCGGGCCCAATCGAAAACACTATTTCTCCCAGCTGAAGCTGGTGGAGGTGCAACAGAGCTTCTTCCATCCGCCAAGCAAGAAGGCCCTGAGTCAGTGGCGCCAGGCGGCGCCTGCCGACTTCGTCTTCACCGTGCGGGCGTGGCAGCTGATCACCCACGGACCTCATCGGGGACAGTATCCAAGACTGCGTAAGAATTTCACCAAGATCGACATATCAGAGTGCGGACTATTCCGGCCTAACCAGGCGGTCCAGCAAGCCTATCAGGCGACGCTCGATGCGGCGCTGGCGCTCGATGCACCCGCGATCCTCTTCGAGACACCGCTCGACTTTACCCCTACCGCGACCAACCGCCGCAACATGTCCAGCTTCTTCGAATCTATCGACCGCCAAGAGCGGTTGATGGCCTGGGACCCGCAGGGGCTCTGGTCCGGGACGGAGGTTCATGCCATCTGTGAGGACCTCGGGCTGCTGGGCTGTGTCGACCCCATCGGACCGAACAGTGAGCCTCCGGGTGAGCAGGCGTACCTCCGCCTGAAAGCCCCCAGATACTCGGACGACGATCTGATTCTGATAGCCGAGACACTCGGCATCAGCCACGTGGTCTACTGCCTCTGGAACAACGTCAACATGTTCAAGGATGCTCAGAGGCTACAGGCAATGCTCTAGGTGTCCGCCGCGAAGCTCACAGGGCTTTGAGGTACTTGGTGTTGACGATGTACGCCCGGGCTTGACTCACCACGCGCGCTCGGGCGGCAGCCCGGAGTGCCAGGCCGCCGGCCAGCCAGACAGCGAGGCCACCGCCGAGTCCCACGACCCAGCTCGACGCGAGCCACAGCAATAGTCCCAACGCAGCCGCGCCGACAAAGGCCAAGCCGAACCCACGGAAGGCCAACCACCGGCAAGACAGCCGGCAGCTCACCGTTACCCCGCCACGGTCCGTCGGCAATATGTCGATCTCGCCATATTCCGGGGTGTTATGAAGCATCGGGCTGAAGCAGCGAAACGCTACCTGGCCCCGCTCTCGTCGTTCGATGGTCAAGGCCGTGCCCAGCAGGCCGCCGCCCACCAGGCCGAACATGATCTGATCGCCAACCGCGTCGGCGTGACGTGGAACCGTTTCGGATAGCTCGAGGATCGACATCGCTGAAGTCACCGCAGGGGCTTCGATCACAGATCAACATAGATCGCGGGTCTGCGGAAATTTTTGTGAGGTGTTGGCCTGGGGGGAGGAAAGAAGCAGGTGCCTGCTTCGGAAGGTGCGTGCTCTAGAAGGTGAACGTCGAGCTCGGCGGAGCCGGAATGGCAGCAGCAGCCTTCTTGGCCGGCTTCTTCTTGGCCGGCTTCTTCTTGGCAACCTTCTTGGCCGGCTTCTT
>JAUVBO010000877.1 GCA_030591195.1 Pseudomonadota bacterium | reverse complement strand
CCGCTGATCGGGCTGACCTGCGCGAAGCAGTAGTCGCCGGGCTGCCACCCGATAGCCACCACCCGGGAGCGTACGAGCCTCACTCGCCGAAGAGGCGGCGCCAGATCAGCCGGCGGATCTCGTGGTGGCCGCGGTTGTTCGGGTGCAGGCAGTCGTACCGGAACCAGAGGGTAGGATCGTCGGCGTCGTAGTGCGGCAGGGCGCTGTCCTTGTAGTTGAAGCCGTGGCCGAGAAACGCCTGGTGGACGTCGATCAACAGCGCCCCGTCGGCGGCGTAGAGCGCCTCGAGCGCGGCGTTGAAGGCGTCGAAGTTCTGGACCAGGCCGTCGCCGAGCAGCGGCCCGACGGCGCGCACCCGGTCGCAGATGTCGATCACTGGCTCGTCGTCGGGGATCGTGCCTTGCCCGTCGGTCATCTCGAAGACGTTGAACGCCAGGACGAACACGTCCCCCGGATAGCGCGCCTTGTCGCCGAAGGCCGCCAGGATCTTCTTGATGTTTCCGGTGACCGCCTGGGCCACCTGCTGCAGCTGGGCGGCGTCGAACAGGGCGGTGTAGTTGCTGAGCAGGTCGTTGCCCCCGACCGAGAGCACGACGAGCGTGTTGCCCTCGGGGTTGGGCGGCGCCATCTGGGCCTGGGAGACGACGTGCAGGCTCGTCGCCCCCGACTGGGCGCGATCGACCAGCTGCAGCTCGGGGTAGCGGTCCCGCAGGTCCTTGCCCGCGTAGTCGGGGTAGACCTGGTCATCGTTTCCCATCAGCAGATCGCGGTAGGCGTGCGTGACCCCGAAGCCAGCCGCGATCGAGTCGCCGAGGTTGATGAACATCGTCAGGTCCCCGAGCTCCGGCAAGACGACCGGCGGGCTGTCGGGCGCGAGGTCCGCCGCGAGCGCGTCGGTGGCGTCCAGGCCCGCGTCGGCTGACCCGAGGTCCGCCGCCTGAACGTCGGCCGCGCTGCCGTCAAGAGTCGAGCTGTCGTCAGCGCTGCAGGCCGAGCCGAGCAAGCCCAGCCAGGCCAGGAGATACAGCGCGGTCGCGCGCCGTGGCTTCATCAGCCCTCACCTCCCCTGCGCCGTCGGCGAAGGGCCGCCATCAACGCCGGGAGCAGCAGCAGGAGCGGCAGCCCCTCTGGCCACCGTGCGGCCGGGTCCGCGGCGACGGCGCAGCCGCTCGAGCTGTCGCCGTCGTTGGTGCCCGGGTTGGTCTGGGGCCCCGGCCCGGCGTCGGGTTCGCTGGTCGGTGGCGTCGTCGGCGCGCAGACGTGCTTGTCGCCGGCCGCGATGCAGTCGAAGCCTTCGCCACACCCCTTGGCGGGATCGCAGAGCTCGGTGCAGAACCTCTCGTCCCCTGCCCGCGCGCAGATGCCGCTGTCGCAGTCGTCGCTGTCCTCGCACGAGGCACCGAGGCCTCCCTGGGCCTCCTTGACGCAGGCGCCCTGGTCGCTGCCGGTCACCGGCGCGCAGCGGAACCCGTCCGGACAGGTCTCGGGCTGGTCGCGCTGACAGATCGCGACGCACGCGTTGCCCGTGGGCGTGGCACCGCAGATGTTCGACTTGCACTCGCTGTTGTCGTCGCACGGGTCGCCGAGCTCCCTGGTCGCCGGCGGTGGCGGTGGCGGTGGCGGCGGGGGCGGTGGTGGTGGTGGTGGTGGGCCCAGGGTTCCGTCTGGCACGCAGAGCCCGTTGGGGCCACCGGCGGTGGTCTGGGCGCAGAAGAAGCCGGTGGGGCAGTCGTTGTTCGCCACCAAGCACTCGAGTGAGCAGAGCTCACCCTTCGGCGGCACCTCGACGCAGATCAGGGTATCGCAGTCGTAGCCGTCGCTGCAGGGCTCACCGAGCGCCTTGCTGCCGCCCGCGACGCATAGACCGAGCGTGCCTACCTGCGCCGCCGGCACACAGATATAGCCGGCCGGACAGTCCTTCTTTGCCGTGTCGCACTGCTCGCTGCAGAAGTCACCCTTGTCGGTGATCGGCACGCAGATCTGTGACTCGCAGTCGAGGTGAATCTGACACGGATCGCCCAGGGCCTTGGGCCCGACGCCGCTGTTCGGCACGCAGGCCTGGGTGACGGTGCCGCCACCGCTGATGCCGACGCAGCTGTCGCCGTAGGGGCAGGGGCAGGGCTGGGTGCAGGAGGAGCCGGTGGCAGTCTGCAGGCAGAGGCCGGAGACGCAGTCGTCGGGGGCCTGGCAAATACTGCCGTAGACGCCCTTGGTCATCTGGGCGATGACCCACGGCTGGTAGACGTCGACGCGCGTGTCGGTGCCAGTGGTCAGGCAGTCCTTCGACCCGGTCGAGTGGACGCCGATCACCGTCTCCTTGCCGTTGCGGATGGCGAAGGTCGGCCCCCCCGAGTCCCCCTGGCAGGTGGTGCCGTTGGTGCCGGCCGTCCCTCCCGAGCCGTCGAAGGTGAAGACGGTCGTCGCCACCTGATCGACGACGTTGGTGGTCAGCCGCTTGGTGCCAAAATCGTCGCTGGTGGCGGCCGGGCGACCGTAGCCGACGATGGTGATCGGCTCGCCGCTGGAGGGCGCCTGGGTCGCCGTGGGCAGCGGCGCCACGCCCACCACGTCCTTGCTCAGCTGGACGACGGCGACGTCGGACTTGTTTCCTCCGGCGTAGTTCGGGTGGGTCGCGACGGCGCTCGCCGCATACATCGGCCCGAACAGGTCACCGACGATGAACCGGATCGGCTGCATCAGGCTGTATGGAGGATTTTCGGTGAGCACGCAATGGGCCGCCGTGAGCACCGACCGCTTGCCGATCAACGTCGCGGTGCAGGCCGCCTGGTCGCCCGCGTGCAGGATGCCGACGGCGGGATGTCCGCTGTCCTCCACGCCGTTGACGATCGCTCCTTCGCGCTCGCTCACCCGGTCAGGGCCGTGAAGGGTTGGAGAAGGACACCCCGCCACCGCCACCACCGCTACCGTGAGGAACGCAACGATCT
>JAUVBO010000611.1 GCA_030591195.1 Pseudomonadota bacterium | reverse complement strand
CCGACGATCCGCAGTCCGGGCGAGTCCTGGACGTGGATCGCGTAGGAGCTCTCGCCCGCCGCGAGCGCGTCCGGGGCGATGATCGTCACCGACTCGATGCGGGTCTCGTTGACCAGGCCGACGGCGAGCGCGCCGATCGCCTTGCCCGCCTCGAGCTGCCCCTTGAGCACGGTGTTGCTGTTGCCCGGCCCGCCCTGGACGAAGTCGGTGTTGAAGCCACCGATGACCGTGACGCCGTCCTTGAGCCTCAGGGTCTCGGCGAAGTTGCCGCCGGTGACGGCCACTGGACGCGGCGGCTGGTAGCTGGCCGCTCTAGTGATGCCGAAGCCGATGGTCAGGCAGGGATCGTCCTTGGTGGCGCCGCAGTCGGTCTTGTCGAGCCCCACCGGCGAGACGTAGATCGCGTTCTCCGGTGCGTGGGGCAGGGCGTCGGCCGGCCCGCTGTCCACCGGGTTCTGCTCGATGGTGTCGGGTGCCACCGTGTCGACGATGGTGTCCACCGTGGCGTCGAGCACGCCGCTGTCGAGGATCGTCATTGGTTCGCTGGAGGCGCATCCGGCGGCGAGCCCGCAACCGAAGACCAAGAGCACAAGAGCCACGCTAGGTTTCATCTCGAGCACCTCCCCGCCAGGAGACGAGTCATAGCATGCCACGAGCTTGCCCGCGAGGCGTGGCGCGACGTAGCCTCATCCGCATGGAATGCAACCAGGACAAGCACCTCGAGCGCTGCCCCTGCACCTACGAGCCCTGCCGGCGCAAGGGCCTCTGCTGCGAGTGCGTCGCCTACCACCTCAAGAGCCGACAGCTCCCAGCCTGCGCCTTCTCCGTCGAGGCCGAGCGCACCTACGACCGCAGCTTCGAGCACTTCGCCCGGCTGGTGAGCCAGAACAAGCTCTAGCCGGTCAGTGCTTCTTCTTCGGGTCGGCGTCGAGCCCGCGGAGGCTCGACTCGAGCTTCATCCGCCAGGGAGAGGTGGGCGTGTCGCGGTGGTAGTAGAGCATCAGCTGGCGATCGACGAGCTTCTTGCGGAGCAGATCCTTGATCTTCAGCCGCGCCTTGACCCGGCCGCGCAGATCGGTCGAGTCGATCTTGGCGAAGAGGATCTCGTACTCCATGATGTCCAGTTGCTCGGGCTTGATCGCGAACAGCCGCTCGAGCAGGTAGGGGATGTCGACGGTCTTCTGCTCCTCGGGGCGGTGGTAGGTGGCCGCCTTCCGGAAGTCCTTGAACTGGACATCCTCCAAGAACGACCGGCTCAGCTGGCGCAGCCGCGCGGTATCGCGGCCGATGCCGACGTGGCTCAACAGCTCGGGCTTGGCGATCAGGGTCAAGGCCACCCCGGCGACTAGTACGATGGCGATCCCGATGATCGTGGCGCGACGCATTTGGTTGCTGCCTCCCATTGATGATAGGCCAGTTGGTGGGCCGCGTCAGAGGAAACGGTCGGGGCGGCTGGTCGACAGCAGCGCCACGGTGACCAGATGCAGCGCGAGGGTCATCGCCAGCAGCACGCCGATCGAGAGGGCGATCTGGCCGTAGCGCGGCGCGCTGGCGGCGGCCTCGAGGAAGATCCGGTAGCCCCAGCGGACGATCATGCCGTGCTCGATGATCTCGGTCAGCCGGCCAAAGGTCTCGCGTGGGATGGCGAACTCGGAGAAGAGGATCTGGGGCAGGATCAGCAGCGGTACCGTGGCCACCGCCCGCTCCTGTCGTCGGGTCAGCGCGCTGATCAGCAAGCCGATCCCGGTGCCGGCCGCGGCGCAGAGCAGCAGGGCCGCCGCCTGCCAGACCAGGCTGCCGCGCAGGCCGATCTTCCACTCGACGATGCCGAGCAGGGCCACGACCTGGATCACGTCGAGGCCGATCAGCACCCGTGCCTTGGAGACGACGTATGCCAGCGAGGAGAGGCCGAAGAGCTGCTCCCTGGCGAAGATCGCTCGCTCCTTGACGATCTCGCGGCAGGCGTTGATGCAGCCGCACCAGACGGCGGTCAGGGTCAGCACGAAGTAGAGGCTGTTGGTGTCCTGCTCGATGCCGCTCCAGACCACCACGCAGAGCGCGGCGATCACCGGCGCCTGCCCCACCAGGATCAGCAGGGTCTGCCAGTCGCCGATCATCACGTCGAGGTAGCGGTCGGTGAGGGTGCGGGCTTGCCGTCGCCACGACGAGGTGGGCGCGGGTGCGGGTGCGGCGGCGGACTCGGTCATCGGTCGCCTCCCGGCGCGGCGCGCGCCGGCAGCGAGAGCCGCTGTCGCTCCCGCTCGAAGGCCGTGTGCCAGGCCGCCGCGCCGCGCTTGCCGAGCTGGTCGAAGAGTAGCCGCAGCTTGTCGACGCGGAAGAACTCGAGCGCCCGGGCCGGTGGCCCGGCGAAGGCCAGTCGCCCCGCGTAGACCACCACCAGCAGGTCGACGACGTCCATCGTCTCCATGACGTGGGTCGTCAGCACTATCGTGCGCGGGGCCTTGGCGAGCTTGCGCAGGGTGTGCATCAGCTGCCGCTCGAGCCCCGGATCGAGGCCGCTCGTCGGCTCGTCGAGGAACAGGACCTCGGGCTCGGTCACCAGCTCGACGCCGATCGAGACTCGCTTGCGCTGGCCGCCCGACAGCCGTCGCACGCGCACAGCCCTCCGGTCGGTGAGCCCGAGCAGCTCGAGCACCTCGGTCACCCGCGCTGCGCGTTGCTCGGCGGTGGACTCGGGCATTCTCAGCTCGGCGGCGTAGCGCAGCACGCGCTCGACCGTCAGCGCCCGGTGGACGATGTCGTCCTGGGGCACGTAGCCGATCAGGTCGGGGTCCGGGCAATGCTCGAGATCTCCTCGCCGCCGAGGGTCACCCGCCCGGCCGACGCGCGCTTGATCCCACAGAGAACCTTGAGCAGCGTGCTCTTGCCGGCGCCCGAGGGGCCGATGATGGCGCAGAGCTGGCCGGGGCGGACCTCGAAGCTGACCGCCGCCAGCAGCTGGTGCCCGCCCGTCTCGAACCCCACCGCGCTCGCTGTGATGCCCGCGCTCATCTGCCCGCCTAGGGTAACGCGGAGCAGGTGGTTGCCCAAGCAGGCGGGACAGCTATCTGGCGGAGCTGGGCCTAGCTGCGGCGCCAGGTGCGCCGCCGGGCGAGGAGCAGCAGGCTCAGCGCGATCAAGCCCAGGTCAGGCCCGCAGGCGATCGAAGACTGTCTGGCGAGCGCGCAGCCGCCGCTGATGTGGGTGCTGTCGCCGTCGTGATCTCGGTGGTCGTCCTCCGCCGCAGCGGTCTCCGGAGCAGAGCTGCCCAGCGGGGGCGTGGTGCTGTCGAGGGTGAAGCTCGCCGTGGCCGGCGTCTCGTCGCGGTTGCCGTTCAGATCGACCGCCACCACCTCGATGGTGTGCTGACCATCCTCGAGGCCGCTCAGCTTCAGCCGGGGATCGCCGCTCGGCTCCTGCCACTCGCCGCCGTCGATGCGCCAGGCGTAGCGCAGCAGTGGCCCCGGCGTCTGATCATCGGTGCCGGCGGCGACCACCGAGCGGCCTTGCGGGCGGACCACCTCGGGCAGCTCGCCTTCGATGGTCGTCTCGGGCGGGGTGGCGTCGTCGGCGCCGAGGGCGAATAGCCCGCCGTAGAGGTAGATGTACTGGGTGTCGCCCTCGATGCGGGAGATGTAGAGGTAGATCTTCGAGCGCTCGTCGCTACCGAGGACCGTTGCCTGTGACACCAACTCCAGGCCCGAGAGCTTCATCGTCAGCAGGGTGCCGACGGCCGTGTTGAGGGTCGGCAGCAGGTTGTCCGCCAGGGGCT
>JAUVBO010000108.1 GCA_030591195.1 Pseudomonadota bacterium | reverse complement strand
TCCCAGGCCTGAAAGAACGGGGTCCAGTCGATGTAGTCGACCAGCTCCGCCAGGCTCTGCTCGGCCACCAGGCGGGTGCCGAGGAACTCGGGCGACGGCGGCTGGTCGAAGGACAGCGACGGCCGCCGGGCTCGCGCCTCGGCGTAGCTCCGCAGGGGCAGGGGGCCACGCTGCTGGTGCTCTGCACGCAGCCGCTCCTGGGCCTGCCGGAGCTGGTCGACGTATGCCGGCCGGGTGGCCGGGTTGAGCAGCGAGCTGACCACCGTCACCGCCCGCGACGCATCCAGGACGTGGACCGTCGGGCCGCTGTAGGCCGGCGCGATCTTGATCGCGGTGTGCTTGCGGCTGGTGGTCGCGCCGCCGATCAGCAGCGGCAGGTCGAAGCCCTCCCGCTCGAGCTCTGCGGCGACCCTGGTCATCTCCTCGAGCGACGGGGTGATCAGGCCGCTGAGCCCGACGATGTCGACCTGGTGCTCCCGGGCGGCCTCGACGATCCGGTCGGCAGGGACCATCACCCCGAGGTCGATCACCTGGTAGTTGTTGCAGCCGAGCACCACGCCGACGATGTTCTTGCCGATGTCGTGCACGTCGCCCTTGACCGTCGCCATCAGCACCTTGGCCGTGGTCCGGCTCCCCGCTCCGTCCTCCCCGGCATCGAAGTGGGGCAGCAGCAGGGCCACCGCGCGCTTCATCACCCGCGCGCTCTTGACCACCTGGGGCAGGAACATCTTGCCCGCGCCGAAGAGGTCGCCGACGGTGTTCATCCCCGCCATCAGCGGCCCCTCGACGATCTCGATCGGCCTGTCGAACTGCTTGAGCGCCGCCTCGATGTCCTGCTCGAGGTGGTCGGTGATCCCCTTGACCAGCGAGTGGGCCAGGCGCTCCTCGAGTGGCTGGTCGCGCCAGGCGGCATCGCTGCGGTCGCTCTTGCGGCGCTTGTTGCCTACCCGCTCGGCGAGGGCCAGCAGTCGCTCGGTGGCGTCGGGGCGGCGGGCGAGTAGCACGTCCTCGACGTGCTCGAGCAGCTCGGCGGGGATCTCCTCGTAGACCTCGAGCTGCCCGGCGGTGACGATCGCCATCTCGAGGCCGGCGGCGATAGCGTGGTAGAGGAACGCCGCGTGCATCGCCTCGCGCACGCGGTTGTTGCCGCGAAAGGCAAACGAGACGTTGCTCACGCCGCCGCTGACGGTACAGCGGGGAAAGCGCTGCTTCAGCTCGGCCACGGCCTCGATGAAGTCGAGGCCGTAGCGGTCGTGCTCGGCGATCCCGGTGGCCACGGTGAGCACCGCCGGGTCGAAGATGATGTCCTCCTCGGGGAAGCCGACCTCGCCGGTCAGCAGCCGGTGGGCGCGGGAGAGGACCTCGACCTTGCGCTCGACGCTGTCGGCCTGGCCCCGCTCGTCGAAGGCCATCACCACCGCCGCCGCGCCGTAGCGTCTGATCGTCCGCGCCTGCTCGGCGAAGGGCTCGGGGCCCTCCTTGAGGCTGATCGAGTTGACGATCCCCTTGCCCTGCAGGCACTTGAGCCCGGCCTCGATCACCGCGAAGCTCGAGCTGTCGATCATGATCGGGATCCGGGCGATGTCCGGCTCGGCGGCGACGAGGTTGAGGAAGGTTCGCATCGCGCGGGGCGCGTCGATCAAGCCCTCGTCGAGGTTGACGTCGAGCACGTTGGCGCCGCTCTCGACCTGCTGGCGGGCGACCTGCAGCGCGCCCTCGTAGTCCTCGTCGCGGATCAGCCGCGCGAACTTGCGCGAGCCGGTGAGGTTGGTCCGCTCGCCGACCATCACCAGGTTGGCGTCGGAGCGGGCGATGAACGGCTCGAGGCCCGAGAGCATCATTCGCGGGCGTGGCGGGCGCTCGCCGCCCGGGTCGCTTCGCGGTGGGCGCCGGGGCGCGCGGCCGCGCATCGCCTCGCCGATGGCGCGCAGGTGGTCCGGCGTCGAGCCGCAGCAGCCGCCGACGATGTTGAGCCAGCCCTCGTCGGCGAACTCGCCAAGGGTCGCGGCCATCCGCTCGGGGGTCTCGGTGTAGCACCCCATCTCGTCGGGCAAGCCGGCGTTCGGGTAGCACAGCAAGTACGTCTCGCCGACCAGGCGGTGCAGGGCCTCGAGGTGCGGGCGCATCTCGCGCGGCCCGAGGGCACAGTTGAGCCCGACGGCCAGGGGGCTGGCGTGGGCCAGCGAGATCCAGGCGGCCTCCACCGTCTGCCCCGAGAGGGTCCGTCCGCTGCGGTCGGTGATCGTCAACGACGCCAGCACCGGCAGCGAGCGGCCGCTAGCCGCCAGCTGGAGGCCGATCGCGTACAGCGCCGCCTTGAGGTTCAGCGTGTCGAAGCCGGTCTCGGCCAGCAGCAGGTCGACGCCCCCGTCGATCAGCCCTCTGGTCTGCTCGCGGTAGGCGGCGACGAGGCCGTCGAAGTCGATGGCGCGGTAGCCGGGATCGTTGACATCGGGAGAGAGCGAGGCGGTGGCGTTGGTCGGGCCGAGGGCACCCGCCACCAGCCGGGGCTGCCCGGGGTCTGTGCGGGTCGCCTCGTCGGCGACCCGGCGGGCGATGCCGGCGGCGCCGCGGTTGATCGCGTAGGCCGCGTCCTGCAGGCCGTAGTCGGCGAGGGAGACGGCCTGGGCGTTGAAGGTGTTGGTCTCGATGATGTCCGAGCCAGCGGCGAGGAAGCTCCGGTGGACCTCGGCCACCACCTCGGGCTGGGTCAGTGACAACAGGTCGTTGCAGCCCTCGAGGGGCTGGCCGTGGTCGGCGTAGGCCTCGCCGCGGAAGGCCGCCTCGTCGAGACGGTAGCCCTGCAGCGCCGTGCCCATGGCGCCGTCGAGCAGCATGATCCGCTCCGAGAGGCACTGCCTGAGTCGCGTCGAGGTGTCGCTCATGTCCACCAGCCCCCTTCAGGTTAACCGAGAGCGCTCAGTCTTCGCAGCAGTCGTGATGTCCGTCGTCGTCGCTGCAGCAAGCGTCGGCGCCGCCGCCGCCCTCGTCGCCGGCGGCGATGATCTGCCCGGTGAAGCCACGGGGGCCCTGGCGAATCAGCGACAGCACCAGCAGCAGCCCCAGGGCGGCGAGGGCGACGGTCGGCAGCAGCCCGATGCTGTCGTGGTGCACCTCGGGGTTGAAGACCTCGACCCGGCCGGCGAGCAGCAGGTTGGTCAGGTAGCCGAGGCCGACCGCCGCCACGGCCACGGCGCTGCCGAAGGAAAACGCCACCCGCCGGCCGTGCAGGGTCGAGAGCACGCCGAAGGTGGTGACGTTGGTCGCCGGCCCGGTGAGCAGCAGAGCGAGGGCGGCCCCGGGGGACACGCCGCCCGCGACCATCGTCGCCACCAGCGGCGTCACCCCCGAGGCGCAGACGTAGGTTGGCATGCCGAGCAGCGCGAACAGCAGCACGTCGACGCCCACCGGCAGGCGCGAGAGCCACGACCCCTCGAGCGCTGGAGCAGCCACCGCAGCCACGGCCAGGCCGAGCAAGATCCAGGGGCCGGTGGAGTCGACCAGCTCGCCGAGGCCGACCTTCAGCCCGCCCCACGCTCGCTCGCCGATCCCGCCCCTCACGGCCGCCAGCTCGTGGGCGGGCGAAGCATCACCCGCGGAGTCCGGGATGGTCCGGCCGACCAGCCAGCCGACCAGCAGCGCCACCAGCGCTGCTGCGACCACCCGGGCGATGGTGAGCTACAGGCCGAGCAACGACGTCGACAGCATCACCGCGTCGATGCCGCTCTCGGGCGGGGCAACCAGGAACGCCATCGCGGCCGCGGCTGGCACCCCGCGCAGGATCAGGCTGCGGTAGAGCGGGATCACCCCGCAGGAGCAGATCGGCAGGGGCAGGCCGAAGACCACGCCGCGCATCGCGCGGGAGGCCGAGGACCCCCGGCTCATCCAGCTCACCGACGCCTGGGGAAGAAAGGCATGGATCAGCCCGGCGCCGAAGTAGGCCAGCAGCAGCGCCGGCGCGCTCTGGGACGCGAGGGAGAGGAACGTGGCGAGGATCTCGTGCTCGGGGCCGTGGCCTTGGGCTGCGCCGTGGGTGTGAGCCTCACCGACTTGGAGCATCACCGCCACCAGCGCTATCCCGAGGCAGGCCCCGAGACCGTCATAGAGCCGCCAGCCGCCGACCCGTGGCGACGCCGCAAGGTGAGGCCGGTGGACGATCACGTGGAGCAGCGAGCCGGCGACCAGGGCCTGGACGATCAGCAGCCTGGCGCTGATGAACGCCGCGTCACCGAAGACGTATCCCACGACGGTGGCGATCGCCACCGAAGCCAGCGCCATGGTCGCCCGGGCCAGTCCGTGCCGGGGGCGCAGGAGCCACCAGACGGTGAGCGCCACCGGCACTCGGTGGACCACCACCGCCACGGCCAGCATCTGCTGGGTCTGGCCGCCGCCCGGACCATGGGCCAGGGCGATGCCGTCGATGAAGGCATGGAGCGCGAGCCCGACCATCGCCACGACCATCGTCACCCCGTGGGTATGGGCGGCGGCCCGACTCAAGCCGCGCTCGAGAAATGTCGGTCCGAGGAAGCCGACCAGGGCGGCGGCCGCTGCCAGCCATCCGCCGCCGACGACGCTCTCGGGCAGGATCACCAGCACCACCAGCCCGAGGACCGAGGCGAAGACGAAGCCGTCGAGGCAGGCGAGCGCGGCCCGCTGCCGTGCCGCCAGCCGGTAGAGCACCGGGGCGACCGCGAGGACTGCGATGGCGGCGACGAGCAAGGTCATGGCAAGGGGTTGTTCTGTCACCAGTCCCGCCCCGAGTCCATGCGTGAATCGGGGGTCGCCCGAGGCGGTTGAGGTGGCTTCCGTGTGAAACAATCTAGGACGGCGCGAGTACAACAGGGTAGCGATGCGGATCCGGATTTTGGATCCGGAACAGACGCGGAGGTGACGAATGCTCAGCAGCGGAGGTCGAGCGGGCCGATGGGTCGCCAGCGGGGTTGCCTGCCTGGCCGTCGCGGCGCTGGCGAATGGCCCAGCGGAAGCGGGTAAATCATTTGATCATGGGACGTTCGACAGCATCCTGCGGAGGTTCGTCAAGGCCGGCCGGGTGGACTACAGCGGCATCAAGCGCAGCGCGCTGCCCGACCTCGACGCCTACCTTGGCCGGGTCGCCGGGGCGGAGCCTCGAGGGATGAGCCGCCGCGACAAGCTCGCCTTCTACCTCAATGCCTACAACGCCCATGTCATCCGCGCGGTGGCCAAGCGGTTGCCGCTGAGGAGCGTGATGGCGGTCAAGGGGTTCTTCGACCGCATCGAGCACCGCGTGGCCGGACGTCGTCTGACGCTCAACGATCTCGAAAGCAAGGTGATCCGGCGACAGTTCGACGAGCCACGGATTCACTTCGCCCTCGTTTGCGCGGCGAGGAGCTGCCCGCCGCTGCAGTCGCGGGCATTCACCGCCGGACGCCTCCAGCGGATGCTCGAGGGTGCCACCAGGCGCTTCCTCAACAGCAAGGAGGGCGTTCAGATCGCTGGAGGCAAGGCCAGGGTCTCGAAGCTCTTCGAGTGGTACGCGGTGGATTTCAACAAGGCCGCGGGATCGGTGGGCGAGTACGTCGCCAGGTACCGCCGGGCCGATCGGGCGGCGCTCACCAGCTCGGCGCCCGCCTTCCTCCATTACAATTGGACACTTAACGGTAAGTAGCCGCTTTGCTTTGACGCGCGAGGGTCTCCCGGGACCGTCGACCTTCGCGGTACTTGTGCAAAAAATCTCCAGGTGCTAAACGCCTCTAGCTCGCCGTGTGGGAAGCGGTTCAGCGCCCCGGCATACGAAACGTAGCGGAGCGGTGAAGCCCTAGGTCATGCCGTAACGGCGAGCGCGCAGAGCGCGGCATGATTTCGAGCGCGTCCGGGGTTTGAGCAACCCCAACCGTCGCGCTCCAGTGGAGGAAAGAATGGCTCGTTACACCAGCCCCAGAGTGCGCAAGATGCGCGCGCTCGGCATCGATCTCCCAGGACTATCTCGCAAGAGCATCGAGCGTCGTCCCTATCCGCCCGGCCAGCACGGCCAGCGTCGTCGGGGCCGGATGTCGGACTACGGCCGGCAGCTGATCGAGAAGCAGAAGCTGCGCTTTAACTACGGCATTGGCGAGCGCCAGTTCAGGCGGCTGATCAAGGAGGCCAAGCGGACCAAGATGGCCACCGGCGACAAGCTGATCGAGCTGCTCGAGCGCCGCCTGGACAACGTGGTCTTCCGCGCCGGATTCGCGCCGACGATTCCCGCCGCGCGGCAGCTGGTCAATCACGGCCACTTCACCGTCAACGGCCGACGGGCCGACATCCCCTCGTTCCGCGTTCGGGTCGGCGACGAGATCACGCCTCGCCCGCGCAGCAAGGAGAAGGCGGTGATCAAGGAGGCGCTGGTGCGCCCGTCGCTCACCGTCCCGGGGTGGATGGAGGTCGATCAGGCCAATCAGCTCGCGCGCGTGTCGGCCCTGCCGGACGTCACCAGCGTGCCCTTCGACGTCGAGGTCCAGCTGGTCGTCGAGTACTACGCCAAGCGCATCTAGCTCCTAAGCCTCTGACGTCGACCATGGCCGACGGCACCGGGAAACGCTCTGCAGCTGGGTCAGCCTCCGCGACGATGATCGACGGCGGGGCGCTGATCGTGCGCGAGAGTCAGCAGTGCGGCCTGACCACCGACCTCGAGATCACCGAGGTCCACTTCACGACCCAGACTCGCTACCAGCAAGTGCTGATCGGGCAGACGGCGGCCTTCGGCAAAGGGCTGTTCCTCGATCACGCCTCCCAGAGCTTCGCGCTCGACGAGGAGGTCTACCACGCGGCCCTGGTCCAGCCGGCGATGTTCTACCACCCCAGCCCGCGGCGGGTGCTGGTCGCTGGCGGCGGCGAGGGCGCGACGGCCCGCGAGGTGCTTCGCCACCCGGAGGTGCGGTCGGTGGCGATGGTCGACCTCGACGGCGAGCTGGTCGAGGCGTGCCGCGAGCACCTCCCCGAGTGGCACCGCGGCGCCTTCGATGACCCTCGGCTGACGCTGGTCCACGAAGATGTCCGCGTGTGGCTCGAGGCGGCCAAGGCGCAGGGCGCGCGCTTCGAGGTGATGATCCACGACTTGGTCGACCCGCGCTGTCCGGGGCCGGCGAGGCGGGGCTTCACCCGCGAGTTCTTCGAGCTCTCCACCGCGGCGCTGACCCAGGACGGGGTGGTCGTGGTCCAGGCTGGCGAGTTCGATCACGGCACGGCCCCAGGCTTTCGCGCGCTGCTCGCCACGCTGGGCGAGGTCTTCACCCACGTCCGTCCCTATCGCCGCTATGTCCACTCGTTCAGTAGCGAGTGGGGCTTCATCCTCGCCTCGAACCGGCCCCTGCCACGCTGCCCTGAGGGCTTCGACGGGCGCTGGATCGCCGCCGGCGGCCGCACCTGGGGGCACTACGATTTAGAGGGCCACCGGGCGATGATGTGG
>JAUVBO010000563.1 GCA_030591195.1 Pseudomonadota bacterium | reverse complement strand
GGCAAGGTGGTGAGGATCCCGGGCCGATCGACCCCGGCGAGCCGGCCGAGCACGAACAGGCCACAGCCGACCATCGCGCCCGAGTTGCCCGCCGAGACCAGACCATCGACCTCCCCGCGCGCGAGCATCTGCGCCGCCACCCGCATCGAGGCGTCTCGCTTGCGCCGCACGGCCACCGCGGGCGCGTCCTCCATGGTGATCACTTGCTCAGCGTGTGTGATCGACAGCGGCAGAGCCGGAGCGCTGCGCAGCCACCGTGGTCGCCCCGTTTCGTCGAGCCCCAGGCGTCGCAGCTGCTGGACAATGGCGTCCCGCCTGCCGACGAGCACCACCCGCACCTCGCCGCTGCGCGCCGCGGCGACGGCGCCCTCGACCTCAGCGCGGGGGGCGCAGTCGCCTCCCATGGCATCGACGGCGATGGTTTTCATCGGCCCAAACCGCGGATCACTCCTCCGGGACCTCGATCACCTTCTGGCCGTTGTAGTGGCCGCACGCGGGGCACACCCGGTGGGACAGCTTCGGCTCGGAGCAGTTGCTGCAGATGACAACCGCCGGGGCGGCCATCCGGTCGTGATTAGCCCGACGCTTGTTCCGTCTCGTGGGCGACTGTCTTTTCTTGGGAACTGCCATAATCCTACCTGCTGCTACCTGTTGCTGCTTCGCTCGATCGAAGCCTCGATGCGTCGCCGGGCGATCGCTCGACCCCCCGGATCGTTCTCTCAGATCGTTCGCCCCCCTCAACGCCCTTCAGCCGACATCCCCCTCAACCTTCGTCCGCGCCAGGGCGGCCTTCCACGGCGACGCGGTCAAGCTCTGATCGCAGGAACACGGCTCCTGGTTCAGGTCCGCGCCGCAGCTCCGGCAAAGCCCCCGACAGCCATCGCCGCAGAGCGGCGCGATCGGAACCGCCAGCACCAGGGTCTCCCGGACCAGCGGCTCGAGGTCGATCTCGTCGCCGTCATAGGCGTAGCTGCTAGCATCCTCCAAGTCCCAGTCGGCGGCCTCGGCCTCGGCGACCGAAACGAAGGTCACCGTGACCTCCGGCTCGTCGAGCACCACCGAAGCGGGCGCGAGACAGCGGACGCACGACACGTCGAAAAAACCAGCGATGCTCCCTCGACCGACCACCTTGTCCCAGGCGAAGTTGAGGTCGAGGTGAAGATGCGCCTCGGCTCGCTCGCCACGCGTCTCGACATTCACGCCCCGGAGCAACGGCAGCACCTCATCGGCTGCCAACCGCCAATCCACAACCCGCCCAGATGGGCCTATGTCCTTGATTTTCAACTTCAACTTAGGCCACCCGGACGGCGGACGAAACGGGGGGTACTATAGGGCACCGCCCCACCCTGTCAAGGGGAAAGGCCGCCGGGTGACCCGGTGTTCGCTATCCGGCAAGCCTCGGTTATGGGCCGCTTTTTTGACGCAAAGGGCGTTCAGCCAGCGGACGCTGCCGGGCCGCGGGATCCTGGCGGCCAGGCTAACGAGGGGGCGGCTATCAGAATCCACATGGTATCGTGATGTTGACTGCTACAGCTTCGGTCCGAGTGGCCACCGAGAAGGTGGGAACTCGCACGTCGACGAAGGTTCGCTGACCGTCGCTGGCCCGCACCAGTCCGACCCGCGCCCAGTGGGGACGGTCGAGCCCGACCGCCGGAACGCCGAAGATCAGCGCCGAGGTCGTGCTGTCGGGGCTGACCGGCACGGACGGGTAGACGACCTCGGCCCGGGCGTCCACCAGCGCCACGTCCACCGGCGCCCAGGCCGCCACGTTGCCCTCACGGCACCGCACGGTCCCTTCCACCCGACCCGTTGCCTGACGGCTGACGTCGGCGACCAGATCCAGTTTCTCGCCAGCGGCCAGATCCACCAGCAACTCCGCGCTCTCGGCGTAGAGCGACACCTCGCCGTCCTCGCCGACGTGGAAGGCGAGGACCCGAATCCTCCGACCCGCGCCCGCGGGAACCTGCAGCAGGACGCCGGCCTCACCGTCGTCCCCCTCCCCGTCTCCAACGCCGGCCTCGCGATCGGGCCAGGTCGCGCTGGTCAGCTCGTAGTCATCGTGCTCCACGGCCACCCGCACCAGCTTGGGAAACGCCTCCAGCCGGAAGAGGCCCTGGCCGTCCCACGGATTGAAGGTCGTCGCCTGCTGTCGATGCTCGACCCAGGGAAGGTCGAGGCGCAGCTCGAGCCACGGATCGTCCTCGCCGACGGGCTGGATCAGACAGCCGCTCGCGAGAGCCGCCAGCAGCCCCAGGGAGGCGAACCACGCCCGCGACGCGGACGCCACCATCACTCCGCCCGTCACCTCGTCCCTGGTCGTCATTGCTTCACCCTCGGCGGGACGCCGCGCACCCGGATCAGGACCGTGGCGTTGCGTTTCTCGACTGCCTGGTTGGCCGGTCCCTGGCCCACCACGCCGCTGGTGTCGCCTCCGGCCTGACCCTCGGTGCAGCCGCAGCTCGCCATCTCGCGGCCCGCCTGTTGCCGCTGGCGACCGACCAGCACCGCCGCTCTGGCCTGGGTCGAGGTCGGCTGACTCACCACCGGCTCCCACGCGGCGGGCACGGCCCGCGCAGCGAGCAGCAGCTCGCGCTCCAACCTCTCGGCCTCGCCATCGCGCCACGGCTCCACGGAGAGCCGCCCGTCAAGGCCCAGCCGCACGCGTGACCGGGGACCTAGAGTCCGACTCGACCTACCTGGACGGCCCTGGCCCAGCATCCGCCCCACCAGCCCGCCGTCTCTCGGCGGGGCCACCCGTACCCTGCCGGCCAAGACGTACATCAAGCCACGCTCGAGCAGCACCCCCCCGTCCGAGAGGTCGATCTGCCAGCCCGTCGGGGACCACAGTCGCGCCGCACCGTAGAGCGCGATCCGCTCGCCCTCCACCAGCCGGAGCCGGGGGTGACTCCCGGCCGGGGTCTCGCCGCTCAGCCGGGCGGCACCGACCACGACCACCGCCTCCGCTGCGCCGAGCATCATCCTCGCGGCTGATCCCGCCCCGACCTCGAGCCGCCACCCCCCGCCCGGACTGCCCTCGAGCGCCACCTTGCCCGAGGCGACGATCAGCCGAGCTCCCCTCGTCGCAGCGGCAGGCGCCGCGGCGATAACCAGCGCGACCGCCGCAGGCCACGCGATCCAGCATCGACTCGTTCGCGCGCTCATCCCGAGCTCCCCGTTGGACCGGTTCATCGCCATGACCAGGAGACGGCCAGCGTCACCAGATCGCGACTGTAGTCAAAGCTCTGCACCGTCGACAGCTTCTGCAGGCGCTGGTACCGAGCGGTCAGCCGCAAGCCCCACGGCAGCTGGCGCCCCGCCTCGAGCGTGCCCGACAGCGTGTGATCGCGACGCCGGAGCTGGCCCCAGCGGCCGCTCGACCCCGACGCGTAGTGATCGCCGTACTCGTATCCGAACCGGGCGCCGAGCACCAGGCGCCACCCCGCCAGGTACGACGCGCCGATCCCCAGTCCGGGCACCAGGGCGTGGTAGTCCTCGCCATCGGCCAGCTCGTGGCGCAACCCGAGCCAGCCAAGCAGCCGGAGGCGCCCACCCGAGTGGGCCCGGAAGTGCTCGAGCAGCAGCTCGTTGCTGAGGTGGCTCCGGGGCAGATCCGCGAACACCTGGCGGGCCAAAGCGTAGCGCAGCGTGGTCCAGGCCTCCGCCGCGTCGTCGAGCAGGTCGGCACCCCCGCCACCGTGTCGCAGCTGCAGCGAGACGTAGCCGCCATGTCGCTCGGCGAAGAGGTGGTTGTCGTCGACCAGGGTTGGGCTCGAGGGTAGACCCGGCGGCGCGTCGAGGAAGGTCAGCGCGAAGCGGTAGCCGCCGACGAGCTGCGCGGCTCGCCCGAGCAGCCTCAGCCCCTGCGAAAGCCGGGCTGCGGCCGCCAGGTCGGTCCGACTGGCGTGCTTGACGTCGGTGGCTCCGGCCTCCGGCGAGCCGGCCGGGAAGTAGAACACGCGCCCGACGGCGAGCTCGCCGGAGACGATCCG
>JAUVBO010000798.1 GCA_030591195.1 Pseudomonadota bacterium | reverse complement strand
CGCCAACGGCCGACAGCGCAACCCCCGCGACGGGCTGGTGACATTGATCGCCGTGGTCGACGGCGAGGAGGCGTTCACCGACACCAACGGCAACGGCCAGTACGACCAGGGCGAGCCGTTCATCGACGCTGCCGAGCCGTTCGTCGACGCCAACGACAACGACTTCTGGGACCCCGACGAGTCGTTCATCGACAGCAACGGCAACGGCCAGTGGGACCAGGCCAACGGCGGCCGGGACCAGCGGACCAAGATCATGGCGATCTACAAGCTGCTCTGGACCGGCCCGCTGGACACCTCGACCAGGACCAGCCGGATCGACCGGATGTCGAGCACCATCAGCGACGGCGGCAAGCTCGAGCTCTCGGCGCAGGTGCTCGACGCGAACATGAACCCGGTCGCGGCGTTTCAGCCAAACGGCGACTACCTCGAGTGGTCGCTGACCTCAGGCGGCGACGCCACGAGCATCGACCCCACGACACCGCCGATGAGCAACCGCCTCGGCTTCTCCTTCGACACCGCGGCCAACACCGAGCGCCAGCGCTGGCTGATCCTCTCCAACTCCTTTTCCCCCAAGGCGTTCAAGTTCACCGTCGAGGACGGCTACCCGGGCGATGGCGACAGCACCCCGACCAACTTCACCGTCGCCCTGCGCGCCTACCTCAGCCCCGGCCCCAGCGGCGGCGGCTACTTCCTCAGCCAGCTGACCGAGGAGCTCGACGACCGGGTCCAGGGCAGCTGCAACTGAGGCGACCGGCCCCCCGGCCCCGCTACAGGTCGTGGATCCACTCCAGCGAGGCGAAGCCGTAGGCCCCGGCCGGCTGAGGAAATGGCCCGCGATAGGTGAAGTCGTCGTGGCTGTAGGGCGGGATATGGTCGTGGGCGTCGAACAAGAGGTTCTTGCCGACCACGGTCAGATAGAGCTCCGAGCCGAAGACCCTCCACCTGATCGAGACAGCCAGCTGGTGGTAGCCGTCGACCTCGAGGGTCACCGGGCGTCTGGTCTGCGGGCTGAAGTAGTCGCGCAGCTCGCGGGGGCCGGTGTAGCCGTAGCGGATGGTGAGGGTCACCGGATCGAGCCTGAGCAGCGTGGTGTCGACGGCCAGTCGCAGCCTGGCGAAGTCCCGCCGCTCGCCATCCTCGCCGTCCGCTCCGCCGGGAAAGTGCGCGGCAACGGATACGCTGGCGGAGAGTGCTCGCGGCAACCGGGCGCGGCCGAAGGCACTGATCGAATGGATCTCGGCGGTGCCCAGGTTCCTGAAGAAGAACTCGCTGTCCTGCTCCACCGGCGCGATGAGGTCGGAGAAGCGCGCGTAGGTGTAGCCTCCGGTCAGCTCGAGCCGCAGACCCGAGGCGAGCGCGAGCAAGTAGCTCGCTTGCAGCTCGAGGACCCGGGAGCGTTCGGGGGTCAGCGACCGGTCGCCGTGCTGGAACGGGGCATCCATGAACCGCTGCTCGAAGGAGGGCGGCCGCAGTCCCTCCGAGTAGTTGGCCTTGATCCACAGCCCATCGATCGGCTCGTAGACGGCGTGGCCATGCAGCAGCGCCGCGGTGCGGTAGGAGTCCGACAGGTTGAGCCGCAGGCCGACGGCAGCGTTGAGGTCACGGTGGAGGAAGATCTCCTGCTGGCCGTAGACGCTCCCGGTGTAGCAGGCGGTCGCCGGAACCGTCACCAGCTGGCTCTGGCGGCCGCCCATTGACAGGTCGTTCTCCTCGTCGGAGGCGCTGGCGCGGAAGAAGTCGGCGCCCAACACGGTGATTGACGGTCCCCAGCGGACCTGCGTCTCCGCCGTGGTGCCGAGCCGGAGCTGGTGCTCGATGCGGCCGATGCTCGTCGCGCCCCCGGGCAGCTGCGCGCTGTCCGGGTAGGGGCGCGAGGTGTCCGCGTAGCGCTGGTGGTAGAGGTAGGCTCGCCCAGAGAGCGCGACCGCGAGCTTGCCGAAGTGCAGCGTCCGCTGGTGGCCGACGGCGATCGAGACCGTCGGCAGCTCGATCACCCCGTTGCTGCCCCGCCGGGCGCGGGCGCCGGTCTGCTCGTCGATCGCGTAGGGGTGCTCGTCAGCGAGCTGCGCGAGCGCGCGCACGAACCACCCGCGCCAGCCGAGGACGCCGAAGGTGTTGATCGTCAGGCCGGCGTCGTTGTCCGTGTCGCCGCCGTTGCCGAAGCGGTATGGCGGCGCGAGCACCGCATCGTCGAGGTGCAGTGTCTCCCCCCGGTAGCTCTCGACGCTCAGGTGCAGCTTCCACCGCAGATCGGACCAGCTGGAGGTCAGGGTGTAGGCGCCGCGCAGTGTCTGCCACCAGCCACCGCTGGCCGCGACGCGCTGCTGCCGCTCGGCGCCGGGCTGAGCGGTGATGATGTTGACCACTCCGAACACCGAGTGGGCGCCCCACAGCACGCCACCGGGCGAGAGCACGACCTCGACGCGCTGCACGATCTCGACCGGCACCAGCCGCTCGAGATCGACGGTGTTGTCGAAGTGGTTGACCAGCGACACGCCGTCGAGGAGCACCAGGACGGTGAACGGCGCGCCCTTGATCAGCAGGTACTGGTAGCGGCCCGTGTCGACGATCTCGATCTCGGGGATCGTGGCGAGGAGCTGGTTGAGGTTGCGAAAGCCCCCGCGCTCGATCTCGTCGCGGCGGAACACGCGAACGATCGCCGGCACCTCCTGCGTCCGCTGCAGACGCTTGGAGGCGGTGAACATCAGGTCGGACGGCAGGTCGGCGGCCGCTGGTGGGATCGTGTCGGCCGCGCCGAGAGCTGGTGGCGCTCCTGCTGCCCGGCCGTGGACGCCGCAGAGCGCCACGCCGAGCAGCAACCCCCACAGCCGCGCGCCCCTGGCGGTTCGTCTGGTCTGCTTCATCGCGATCAAACGCCGCCGCGCCCCGGTGGCTCGTTGGGGCCTAGCAGAACTCGCTGGCCTTCAGCTCATCGCAGGTGAGGCTGAAGCTCGTTTCACTGCCGACCACCATCTTGCAGATCCCCTCGGGATCCTCGACGCACACCATGCTGCCGAGTTGGGTGTTGAGGCTCTCCTGCGGGTCGGGACAGCACTCGGCGAGGAGTCGATCCAGCAGGCTCTTGCAGATCGGCAGGGCATCGAGATCGGCCTTGGTCCCATCCGGGCACGTGATATCCAGGGAGAAGCCGCCAGCCTCGCCGTG
>JAUVBO010000902.1 GCA_030591195.1 Pseudomonadota bacterium | reverse complement strand
CCGCGCGATCTTCGCGGCGATCGACTTCAGCTACGGCAACGCCACCCGCCAGGGATGGCCCTCCGTGGTGGTCGGAGAGCCGATCTTCGCCTTCGGGGACGACCCCGAGCCCGCGGCCGCGCAGCCGGCGCAGCAGCGGCCGCGGGTCAGGCCCGCCAGGCCACCGCGGCCCGAGGCGATGATGATCATCGACCGGCCACCGGGCGCCTGGGACGACTCGGACACCGCCGCCTTCGACATCGACGTCGAGGAGCCGGTGAGCACTGGCAAGACCGGCCCGACCTTCCCTGCGGTGGCCCCGCCGGCCGCGCGACCGACCTACGGCACCGGGCCTGACCTGCCCGCCATCGACCGGCCGCCCGACGACGACCTCGCCCTCGATGTCGAGGCCTGGCCTGCGGACTTCGATCCAGTGGAGCTGCGGGAGCAGCTCGGACGTCTGCAGTCCCAGGTGCTGCACCTCAACCGGCGTCTCGACGGGCTGATCGCCCGCCTGGGCGACGCCGGGGTCCTCGACCGCCAGACGCCGGCGACCACCACCGACCTGCTGTCGACGGAGCTGATCAAGACCGGCCGGACGACGCGCGCAGAGCTGATGCCCGACGCTCCGACGCTGACCCCCGACGAGGACGCAGCCGTGATCGTCAACACCCCCACCCGCGAGGAGCGCGCGCTCGGTGCCTCGGCGCTCGGCCGGGCGCAGGCCCGGGCGACAGTCAGCGGCAAGGCGCACGGTCGCAACGGCGGCGCGAGCCTCGCCTTGCCAGCGCGGGCCGCCGGCGCGGTGGGCGGACGCCCCCTGGTAGTGATCGACTTCGGCACCTCCCGTTCGAGCGTCGCCGTCGTCAGGGGGGGCCGCGCCATGGCTCTGCCGCTGCCGGGCGATCGCTGGGACATGCCCTCGGTGGTCGCCATCGGCCCCGACGGCTCGGCCACCGTTGGCGAGACGGCGCGGGAGATGCTGCCGACCAACCCGCAGAACACCATCGCCTCGCCAAAGCGCCTGCTCGGCCGGCGAGCCAACGACCGGAGGATCGAGCCTTTTCTCGCCAGCCTCGGGGTGCCCTACACCACCGGGCCGGAGCGACAGCTCGTGCTGCAGATGGGCGACTCGGACTACTCGGTGCCCGAGGTCTGCTCCTTGGTGCTCAAGGTGCTGCGGGTCGTCGCCGAGCGCCACCTCGGCCAGGAGGTACAAGACGCGGTCTTCACCGTTCCCGTGGACTTCGGCGACGAACAGCGCAAGGCGCTGAAGATGGCGGCCAAGCTCGCCGGGATGTCGGTGGCCGAGGTGATCGAGGAGCCGGTGGCCGCGGCGATGAGCAACTTCGGCACCCGGAGCTTCCACGGACCGGTGGCGGTCTACGACTTCGGTGGGGGCACCTTCGACTTCGCCGTGGTCGACGTCGGCAGCGAGCGGGTCAGGGTGCTGGCCAAGGCCGGCGACAGCTGGCTCGGTGGCGACGACTTCGACGAGGCCCTCGCCGCCGACGCGGCCAACCGCTTCTGGCGCAAGCACCAGCTCGAGCTGCGCAAGCAGGTGGTGCAGTGGCACCGGTTGCTGGCGGTGGCCGAGGCGACCAAGCGCCGGCTGACCAGGGAGGTGCAGGCGACGATGCGCCTGGCCGACGTCGCGCTGACCACCAAGGGCAAGCTGGCGCTCGAGCACCCGGTCTCGCGCGCGTTCTTCAAGAACAGCCCGGCGGTCGACCTGATCCAGCGTACCTTCGACGCCTGCCGCGAGGCCCTCGAGCAGGCCGGGCTGCGGCCGGCGGAGCTCAACGCGGTCTATCTCTCGGGTGGCACGAGCTGCATCCCGGCGGTACGCGACGCGGTGCAGCGGTTCTTCGGCCGAGAGCCCGAGACCAAGGTCGCGCCCGAGCGGGCGGTGCTGCTCGGCGCGGCGATGTTCGCCGCGCTCAAGCGCGCATCCTGAGCCGGCAGAGACCGACGGTCGGCGGAGGCGAACCGATGAGCGAGAGCCCGCTTTCACCCTACCCCTCGCCCGAGCAACGAGAAGCCTGGCTCGACCGGCTCGCCGGCTCGCTCGGAGCAGAGATCCACCAGATCGGCCGCAGCGTCGAGGGCCGCCCGATCCGCGCGTTGCGCATCGGACGCGTCGACAGCGGCGACGATCGCCGCGCCGGTAGCGACAGCCGGCCGACGGTGCTGCTCTGCGCCAACATCCACGGCGTCGAGCTGATCGCGACCCGTGTGGCCATCGGCTTCCTCGAGGCGCTCGCCAAGACCGAGGCCGACGCCCCCCTCGGCCAGCTGCGACGGCGAGCCGAGATCTGGGTCATCGTCTCGGTCAACCCCGACGGCTACGCGCGCACCTGGGAGCACCAGGGGGTCGGCAAGCTGCGCCAGCTGCGCCCCAACGCCAACGGCGTCGACCTCAACCGCAACTTCCCCTTGCCGGGGCCCCAGCCCGGCTGGGCGCTCTCCCTCGGCGGCTGGGCCACCGGCTCGACCGACCCGGACAACGCCTTCTTCAAGGGCACCTCGCCGCTCAGCGAGCCCGAGGCCGCGGCGCTCGAGGAGCTCTTCGCGCGGCGGTCGTTTCACGCCGGGGTCAACCTCCACTCCTGCATGGGTCGGCTGATCCCGCCCTACGTCCCAGATCGCCAGACCTACCGGGACTACCAGCAGCTCTGCGCCGCCTTCGGCGCGGCCCAGCCGGCGCGGCGCTACCGGCGGCTGGCGAGCCGCCGGATCAACTGGTTCACCGGCGAGCAGGAAGACCACCAGCACCACGCCCACCGCACCTGGGCGATCTGCGTCGAGCACTTCCCGCTCGGGGCGAGCTACCGCCAGTACCTGCGGCCGCCAAGGATCTTCTGGCGCTT
>JAUVBO010000699.1 GCA_030591195.1 Pseudomonadota bacterium | reverse complement strand
GTCGCGGCTGATGAAGTAGTCGATCCGCTCGGCGGCCAGGGCCGCCTGGAGGCCAGGGAGCTCGAGCAGGTCCTCGTCGTCGGCGTTGAGCTCGACTACCCGGCGGTAGAGGCGGCGGGTGACGATCCTGCGCGCCCAGCGGTTGTCCGACGCCCGCAGGGCCCACCAGAAGGCCACGTCGTCGAGGGTCATGAACGCCTCGGGGTCGGTCGGGATGACGAAGGTCTGCGGCTCCTCGGCGATGAACCGAGCGAGCATCGTGTCCAGCCCCACCGCGGTGTGGTGATAGTAGACGCTGACAAACATGTGGTAGCGGCTGAGGAGGAAGTCCTCGAAGGCGAAGATCGCCCGGTGCAGCAGCCCGAGGTGGGCCCGATCGTTGCTGGTCAGGTGGTAGGTCAGGTTGTCGATCAGCCACTGGTCGTCGAACATCCCGTACTTGACGCCGGCGTAGTAGCTGTCGCGCTGGAGGTAGTCCATCCGGTCGGCGTCGAGCTCGCCGCTGACCAGCTGCCTGAGCAGCGGCATGTAGTCGATGCCCTGGTCGATGTAGGCCGACGCGCCGGGCTCGAAGCGGCCGCTGATCAGCCGCGCCGCGTCGAGGGGCTCGATGCCGTCGTCGCCGAAGGTGCGCTGCAGCAGCTCGGTGAGGTCCGAGCGCAGCACCAGCTGAATGGTGAAGTCCTCGTGGGTCGCTTGCCGTCCGGGGTGGGCCTCGGGCCAGCCCGCGTCGGCCAGGCCGAGATCGTCCACCGGTGGCATGCAGTCCTCGGTGGCGTGAGACAGCGGCGCGTGGCCGATGTCGTGCAGCAGCATCGCCAGGCGGATCGCCTGGCGGAAGCGTCGCCTGGCGTCCGGGGAGAGGGGGCCGCTGTCGGCCTTGAACACCGCGTCGAAGGCGCGGCTGGCCATCTCCATCGCGCCCAGGGAATGGGCGAAGCGACTGTGGGTCGCGCCGGGGAAGGCGTAGTCGGCGAAGCCGAGCTGCTTGACCCCCTTCAGCCGCTGAAACGCGGCGTGCTCCACCACGTTCAGCTCGCTCGGCGTGAGCTGAATGCTGCCGTGGATCGGGTCGCGAACGTGGGTCAGGTGGTTTTCACGCTTGGAGCTCATCGCGTTGTCTTTGACCACTCCCCAAGTATCAGGCGGGCATCGCCTCGCCGTAAAGTGTGTGGGTCGATGCGCCGCCGATCCGCGCGGCGACCAGCTCGCCCGCGGCGTGCTCGCCCGCGAGCACGGTGGTCTTGAAGCAACTGGTGCGGCCGATGACCTGCGGGCCCGAAGCGGGCAGGCCCGCGTGCTCGGGGGCGGCGCCCGGCCGGGGGTTCGGACCCTTGACCAGCACCTCGACGCGCTGGCCAATCATCGCCCGGCTGCGGTGGCGGCTGCTGCGCTGCTGGAGCTTGATCAGCCGCTGCAGCCGCTCCTTCTTCACCTCGGGTGGCACGTCGTCGCTGGCGTGGCGCGCCGCGTAGGTCATGCTCCGTTCGCTGTAGGTGAACATGTAGGCCTGGTCGAACATCACCTCGGCGGACAGCTCGAGGGTCGCCTCGAAGTCGGCGTCAGTCTCACCGGGGTAGCCGACGATCAGGTCGGTGGTGATCGAGAAGGCGGGCAGCTCGCGGCGGACGTTCCGGCAGAGCTCGAGGTACTGGTCAGCGTCGTAGCCCCGGCGCATCGCGGCGAGCACCCGGCTCGAGCCGCTCTGCAGCGGCAGGTGCAGGTGGCGCTCGACCCGCGGCAGCCGCTCGAGGGTCTCTAGCAGCTCGGGCGTGAAGTCGCTGGGGTAGGGGGCGGTGAAGCGGATCCGCTGCAGCCCGGCGACGGCGCTGACCCGCTCGAGCAGGCCACCGAAGCGGCAGCCGGCCTGCTGGTCGTGGTAGCTGCTGACCGTCTGGCCGAGCAGCACCACCTCCTTGAACCCGCCTGCGGCCATCGCCTCGCACTGCCGCAGCACCTCGCGGGCGGTGACGCTGCGTTCGCGGCCGCGCACGTAGGGCACGATGCAGAAGCTGCAGAACTTGTCGCAGCCGCGCATGATCGTCACGTAGCCACTGACGCCCGGGGTGCGGCAAGCGTCGGCGCCCTCGTAGACCTCCTGCCGGTCGAGGCGGACGTCGATCAGCGCACCACGCGTGTCGTTGCCCGCTGCGCGCTCGAGCAGGTCGGGCAGGCGCCGGTAGGCATCGGGGCCGGCGATCAGGTCGACGTAGGGCGCTCGCTCGGCGAGCTTGTCGCGCAGGTGCTCGGCCATGCAGCCGGTGACGCCGATCACCAGCGCCGGCCGGGCCTGCTTGAGCGGCTTGAGCCAGCCGAGCCGGCCGAAGATCCGATCCTCGGCCTTTTCGCGGACTGCGCAGGTGTTGAGCAGCACCGCGTCGGCTTGCTCGGGGCTGGCGGCCCGCTGGTGGCCGCGCTCGAGAATGATGCCGACCATCAGCTCGGTGTCGGCGACGTTCATCTGGCAGCCGTAGGTTTCGAAATAGACCTTCATTTGCCGATGCCTGATAGCAGATCAGCCCTGGGAGGGCAAACCGCTGGCTCAGCGGTCACAGCGTCGGCGGCCAGGCGGCGGAAGTCGCGGCAGCGCGCGGTCAGGTCGTCACCGCGATGGAGGTCGCCGCCGATCAGCAGGATCACTTCGGGCCCGTAGAAGGCGCCGATCTCGGCGACGCGGTCGAGGCCGATGCCGCCGGCCGGTATCGGGAAGATCGGTGGTAGGCCGGCCAGCTCCTCGGTGGCGCCGGCGGCGAGGGCGTGACAGTCGTCGGCGCTGAAGGCAAATCGGCCGCCGAGGTGGGGAAAGATCGTCGCGTCGGCGCCGGCGATCCGCGGCAGCTGGCCGAGCAGGACCCGGTGGGAGATGCCGCTGTCCGGCGACATCAGGTAGCTGCCGAGCAGGGCCGGATGGCAGACCACGGGCAGCCCGGCAGCCGCGGCGGCGACCAGGCGCATGCCGTCCCAGCCCACCAGACCCGGCGCGACGAGCAGCCCGCCGGCGCCCAGTCGGCGGGCGGTAGCCACCCGCTCGGCGATACGCTCAGCTGGCCCGCTGACGTTGGGCAGGTAGAGGCACCGCTCGCCGGTGCGAAGGTTGGCCTCGGCCACCGCGTCGGCGCAGCGGGCGACGCGCTCGTCGAAGCGACAGAACGGCTGGTCGGCGAGTCCGTGGTCGTCCTTGATCAGGTCGATGCCGCCCAGGGCGCAGCGCGACGCGATGGTGGCCAGCTCGGTCGGCGAGAGACCCATCGGTTTCAGCGCGGAGCAGAGCAGCGGACGGCGTGCGGCGCCGACCAAGCGGCGGATGCCGTCACGTCCCAGCCGTGGTCCACCGCCGAGGTTGGCGACCAGCGCGGGCGAAAGGTCGAGCCGCTCGACGCGGACGCCCGGCTTGATGCTGGTGTTGCCAAAGACCACGTTGAGTAGCTGGGGCAGGTCGGCGCCGACCGTCTCGTCGGCGTAGCTGATC
>JAUVBO010000002.1 GCA_030591195.1 Pseudomonadota bacterium | reverse complement strand
GCCTGCTCGACCGCCGGGGGCAGGACGACGGCGCCCTCCGGTGCGTGACCGAGGGTGCCGACCACCTCGTCGTGGTCGGCGTGGCCGATGACCACGACCTGATCCCCCCGCGCCGCCGCGTGCTCGACCTCGCGGTGGACCCGGAGCACCAGCGGGCAGGTCCCGTCGATCGCCTGCAGGCCCCGGCGACGGGCCTCGTCGCGCACCGCCGGGGCGACGCCGTGGGCAGAGAAGATCACCCGCGCGCCGTCCGGCACCTCGTCGAGCCCCTCGACGAAGACCACGCCGCGACGCTCGAGCCGGGCGACGACGTGGCGGTTGTGGACGATCTGTTTGCGGACGTAGAGCGGCACGCCGAAGCGGACGAGCGCCCGCTCGACGGCGGCGATGGCCCGCCGGACCCCGGCGCACATGCCGCGGGGCGATAGCAACACGACCCTCATCGAGCCTTACATAGCGCGTGGCAAGCCGTCGGTCCACCACGCGGGTTGTATCGACCCCTCTGCCCGGACTATCGTCGGCACCCGATGACGCCGGAGGTTAGATCCCATGGCCGACGAGGGCCCGATCCCGATCGAGCGGGTGAAGAAGTTCATGGCCGAGGAGATCCCGTTCAATCGCTACCTCGGGATCCAGGTCGCGGAGCTGGAGGCCGGCTTCGCCCGCCTCGAGCTGCCCTACCGCGACGAGCTGATCGGCGACCCCTTCCGACCCGCGATCCACGGGGGCGTGCTGAGCACGATGCTCGACACCGCCGGCGGGGCGGCGGTCTGGACCGAGATCGCCCCCACCGACCGGGTCTCGACCGTCGACCTGCGGGTGGACTACCTGCGCCCCGGCCCCCAGGCGGACCTCGCCTGCGAGGCCAGGGTCGTGCGCATCGGCAACCGGGTGGGCGTCGCGTCGATGACGCTCTTCGCCATCGGTGACCCCGAGCGGGTGATCGCCGATGGCAAGGGTGTCTACAACATCAAGCGCGTCAGCTGAGCAGCGCGCGGTGAGCAGCTGCTAGCGAAGCTGCTGTTAGCGAGGCATCCTTGCTAGCGAAGCATCCGCTAGCGACCGACGGTCGCCCTGTCGGTCCCGTCGGACCCGCCACGCATGCCCTGCACCCGGTAGATCGACAGCTCGTCGACCTTGCCCTTAACCCTCGCCTTGGGCAACGCGATCGCGTCGACGTAGCGGTAGACTTGGCGGTAGGTCTCCTCGCTGATGATCACCTCCGAGCCCTTGGCGAGCGAGCAGAGGCGCGAGGCGGTGTTCACCGGGTCGCCGATGACGGTGTACTGCAGGGTCTTGCTCGAGCCGATGGCGCCGTAGACGCACTCGCCAGTGTTGATCCCGATGCCGACCTGGATCGGATCCTGGTTCTCCGACATCCGCGTGTTGTTGAACTCGGCGAGGGCCTGGAGCATCTCGACGCTGCAGCGCACCGCGGCCACCGCCGCCTCCTCCTGGGCCGTGGGCACGCCGAACAGCGCCATGATCTCGTCGCCAACGTACTTGTCGAGGGTGCCGCTGTGGGCAAACAGCACCTCGACCATCACCTCGAAGTAGTCGTTGAGCAGGTTGACGATGTCGTGGGCGTCGGCGTTCTCCGTCATCGCGGTGAAGCCGCGGATGTCGGCAAAGAGGATCGTCACCTCACGCACCTCGCCGACACCATCGAGCTTCAGCTTGCCGTCGATCATCTGCTGCACCATCGCCGGCGAGAAGAATCGCTGAAACTGGGCGCGGGTCCGCGCCTCCCACTCGATCTTGTAGGCCAGCCGCGCGTTCTGGATCGCGATCGCTGCCTGGGTCGCGATGCCCGTGAACAGGTGCAGGTCCTGCTCGGTGAAGGCGTTGGTGGCGATCTGCGAGTCGAGGTGCATGATGCCGAGCAGCTCTTGGCCGTAGAGCAGCGGCACGCACATCGTCGAGCGGATGCCCTGCATGATGATGCTGTGGGCTCCGGAGAAGCGGCTGTCGACGGTGGCGTCGGAGGAGAGCACCGCCTGCTTCTCGCGCACCACCTCGTTGATGATGCTCCGCGAGAGCACGATCTGCTCGACCGAGCCGCCGCGCTTCTGCTTGGCGACGCGCGGCACTGGCGTGCCTTCCTCGTTCATCAGCATGATCACGCCGCGATCGGCGGGCAGCAGCTCGAACGCCTTGTCGAGGATCTTCTGCAACAGCTTGTCCAGATCGAGCTCGACGCCGATGGCCTGGGCCAGCTCATGGGCGATGCGCAACCGCTCGTAGTCCCGTCGCAGCATCTGCTCGTCGGGGATCTCCTTCTCGGTCGGGAACTCACCGGCCGGCCGCGCCGCGATTCGCTGACGGATGTGGCTCTGGGCCATGCCGGGCGCGATGGTCACCCGCTGGACCGCCGCCTCGTCCTCGCTCTCGCGGTAGAGCAAGCGAGTCGAGCCGAGGGTCACCTCGTCGCGGTCGCTCAGCAGGTGCTGATCGATCCGCTGCTCGCCGACATAGGTGCCGTTGAGACTGCCGAGGTCCTTGAGCAGGTACTGGTTCTCCGGCGTACGGATCACGTGAGCGTGTTCCTTCGAGATGATCCGATCGAGGATCTGGATCGAGTTCTCGGGGTGCCGGCCGATAGTGTTGTGCGCGCCGAGATCAAACTCTCGGGGCTCGTCACCTGTCAGGAGGATTAGCTTTGCCATTGCACGCTAGCCGCTGCAAACCACTCGGGTTCGGGATGGTAGGGCAATGGAGACCGCGGGTAAAGCAAGAAAGCGCCAACGTTTGTGGGCTGGAGGGTGCTCAGTCGGGTGGCTCGAGGCCGAGCGCCTCGGCCACCGCCACCACGACCTTCTTCGGCGAGATCGGCTTAGACAGGTAGCCGTCGCATCCGGCCTCGATGGCGCCTTCCCGATCGCCTGTCATCGCATGAGCCGTGAGGGCGATGATCGGCACCTTGGCCAGCTCGGGGATCGCCTTGATCCGCCTGGCGGCCTGCCAGCCATCCATCACCGGCAGCGACAGGTCCATCAGGATCAGGTCCGGGCCAACCTCCGGGGCGATCTTTACCGCCAGCTCGCCGTTCTCCGCCTCCTTGACCTCGAACCCGTAATGGGTCAGGACCTGCGCGAAGATCTGCCGATTGTGATGATTGTCCTCGACGAGCAGGACGACCTTGCCCATGCCCAGGCTCTCGGGCCCATCAGCTGCTGACATGGTTGCTCTCTCCGATCGCCGGGTATCCCGGCTGTGTTTGCCTCTTGGTCCGATCCAGCTGGGCCGGCCCAGGCACCAGCAGGGTGAAGGTGCTCCCTTCCCCCTGGATACTGCGAACCTGCAAGCTCGCGCCGATCAGGTGCGCGAACTTGCGCGAGATCGCCAGGCCGAGCCCGGTGCCCCCATGCCGGCGCGTCGACGACCCATCGAGCTGACGGAACTCGTCGAAGATCACCCGCAGATCCTCGGCCAGCATGCCAACGCCGGTGTCGATCACCCGCACCCGCGCTCCGCCGTCGGCGGTGGGGCCCACCTGCACCTCGACGGTGCCATCGTCGGTGAATTTTATCGCGTTGCTCAGGAGATTGACCAGGATCTGCCGGACCTTGCCCGCGTCGGTCTCGACCACCAGCGCCCTCGCGGGCAACGAGACGGCGATGTCGTAGGGCCGGTCCCGCACCAGCGGCGCGGAGAATGCTACCACCTCGCGCGCCATCTGGTTCAGGTCCACGCGGGAGTACGAGACAGTCATCTTCCCGGCCTCGACCTTCGACAGGTCGAGGATGTCGTTGATCAGGTGCAACAGGTTCGTCGCGCTCTCGTCGATCCCGGCCAGGCTCTGGGCCTGCAGCTTGGAGATCGGCCCGTAGACCTCGTCGCCGAGCAGCTCGGTGTAGCCGATCACCGCGTTGAGCGGGGTGCGCAGCTCGTGGGAAACGCTGGCGAGGAACTCGGACTTGAGCCGGCTGACCTCCTGCAGCTCGTCGCGCTGCTGCAGCAGGACGACGTTTCGCTGCTCGAGGTCCCGGGCGAGACGGTCAGCCTCGGCGTAGGCCCGGGCGTTGGAGATCGCGATCGCCAGCTGGGACCCGGCGTTGTCGATGAACTCCACCTGATCAGGGGTCGGGGAGGTGTCGAGCACCAGCACCACCACCCCCTCGAGCCGCTCGCGGTAGCGCAGCGGCGCACAGAGCAGCGCCCGCGCCGCGGGCATGCTCCGGGCAAGCGGCAAGGAAGCCGGCACCGGCTCGATCACCCCCACGCGCTCCTGCTGGCCGAGCCGTCGGATCAGCTCGGGCGCCAGCTCGGCGCGAGGCGCCAGGGGGACACCGGGCGCCAGCTGAATCAACGCCGAGTCCTCCTCGGGCTCGCCGAAGGCCCGGGCGTCGGTCCCGTGGCAGACCGCCAGCTCGAGGCGGCGCTTCGGCCCGATGACGTAGGCCACCACCGCGGCGGCACCGGTGAGCTGGGCCAGCGCGTCGACGGCGATGTCGAGCAGCTCCTGCGGGCGCAGGGGCGCGTTGAGCAGCAGGATGAAGTCGCGGCTGCTGCGAAGCGCTCCGGTCCGCCGGCCAACCTCTTGCTCGAGCGTGCGGTTGAGGTGGGCCAGCGACTCGACGGTCCGCTTGAGGTTGGCCGACATCCGGTTGAACGACAGCGACAGCAGGCCGAGCTCGTCCGACCGCTCGACGTCGATCTGCACGCCGAGCTTGCCCTGGCGCATCTCGTCGGCGCCGCGGGCGAGGGCGAGGATCGGCCGGGAGATGCGACGGGCGAGAAACAGCCCCATCAGCACGCCCATGGCGAGGATGATCAGCGCCAGGTAGATCCCCCAGCGCAGCACCTCGCGCAGCTTGCGCTGGGCGGGCTGCCGCGAGAGACCGAGCCGGGCGATGCCGACCGTGGCTGAGCCATGGGCGCCGGTGCGACCGAACATCCCCTGCTCGGCGTCCATGTCGAGGCTGACGATCGGCGCTAGCAGGTCGTCGTGATCGGGGTGGGAGCGGGTCAGGGTCCGCGGCGAAGCATCGGCCAGCAGCCGCTCAAGCTCGGTCTTCGAGAGCCTCGCGTCGAAGACCACGCCCTGCTTGGCGAGCCGAATCAGCGGCTTGCCGCTGCGGCCGTAGATCGCGACGTAGTTGACGTCCTCTTCCCACAGCGCGCGACGGGCCGGCACGGCGAGGAAGGCTCGATCGCGGGCGTAGGCACCCAGCTCGCTCTGGCCGGCGAGGTTGCTGATCAACGTCCGGCCGCGCTTGCGCTGCTCGGCCTCGACGAAGCCGACCTGCCGGCGGTAGTAGACCAGGCCAGCGGTGGCCGAGGTGGCCAGCGAGAGCAGCACCAGGGAGGCCACCAGCCGGACCTGGAAGCGGTCGCGCCAGCGCAGCCCGCCCATCGGGTCGAGGGCCCGCACCATGTCGGTGAGCGAAAAGTGCTCGCCCCGCAACCGCTGGGTCTTCGCCCGCTGCCGCCGCTGCTTGCCTTCGCGCTGGGTCACTTCAGCACCTCAGGGTCAAGCGGGCTGAGCCGCTGAAGCGGCACCGCCAGCCGCCGGGCGGTCATCTGGTTGACGCTCAGCCGCACCCGCGGCGACCGCACCAGCCGGTCCGTGGCCCGCTGGGCGGCCCGGCGCCGCCGGCCCGCTGCTCCCCCGCGCCGCCGGGACCCAAGCAACAGATCGTTGGCCCGCTCGGCCGCCTGGCGGCCGAGGCTGCTCGGATCGAGATCCACCGCGAACAGCGCCCCACGGGAGACGTGCTGGCGGGTCGCCCCCATCAGCAACAGGCCTCGCCGGAACTGCTGGCTGACGGCGTACTGGAAGACCTGGGGCGTCAGCACCTGCTGGTCGGGCACCAGCCAGATGCCGTCGAGTGGGCGGGGGCGCGGTGCAGCCAGCGCCTTGCGCAACCGGCGGACCGCCTCATCTGGCGTCCGGGAAGTCAGCCCGACCAGCTCGATCCCCTGCGACGTCGCCACGGCCCGGGCCGCCTCGACGACCGTTCGAGTCTCGGGGCCGTGCAGCGCCACCACCACTCGCGGCCCGGGTCGCGCGCGCGAAAAGGCGAGCATCACCGCCTGGGCCGGGGGCTGGCTGTCGATCCCCTGGTGGGTCGGGTCTCGGCGGTGGTAGACCAGCACGTGCAGCAGCGGTAGCCCGAGCCCCACCTCGCAGGCGAAGTCGTAGGCCGACTGCCCGACGGCGAAGACCAGGTTCGGGCGGGTCTGCTCGAGCCAGCGCCTCAGCGCCTTGACCCGCTGCGGTGGCGCGACCTGGCCGCGGCTGGGTTGGGCCGACAGGACCCGCACGTCGGCGCCGACCCGTCCACGGAATTCCTCGATCACCTTCTCGTAGCTGCGCAAGCCCGGCCGCCGCAGGGCCAGCACCAGCGGCACCGGACGGGCAGGTGGCCGCAACCGCGCCGGCGCCGGTCGCCCGGCGGCCGGGGAGGCGGAGGGGCAACAGAGCAACACCCCCAGCACCGAGCCGACGGGCCAGCGGCCGCCCCACGGGCGTCCGATCGTGTTGGTCGACGCTGGCCGCATCCTCCGAGTGTATCCCGCTCCCCCGCCGCTTGCCCACAGCCGCTTGTTTACGGTTCTGTATTCGGCAGGGATTCTTTAGTATTGGAGGCTCGATGTCGGATGAACACCAGCCCCGCGACGACGAGCCACCGATCGACACCAGCCGGACGATGGAGTTCGCTCAGGCCGACGGGGCCGATCGACTCGACGGGACGGGTCGGTTCGACGATCTGCAGACCAGCGAGGTGCCGGCAGCCGACCCCACGGCGGAGGTTCGTACGGCGGCGCCGTTGACCGACGCCTTCGTCGTCGGCACGGCCTTCGACAGCAACACCGAGGACGCCCGGGCGGTGATCGACGAGGCCCAGCGCGAGCTCGACGCCCACGACGACCCGGCACGAACCGCGCGGCTGCACCACACCCTCGGAGTGATCCTCGAGCGCAAGCTCGGCGACCGCCGCCGGGCGGTACACCACTACCAGCAGGCCTACCGCCTCGCCCCCGACGACCTGGCGAGCATCCGCGCCGCGCGACAGATCTTCTGCCTGCGCCAGAATTGGACCATGGTGCTCGCCCTGGTCGACGCCGAGCTGCGACTGTCGCCGACGCCTACCCGCGCCACCGAGCTGTTGCTCGACAAGGGGCGGATCTACCAGCACTGGCTGGTCAACGACCGCGCCGCCCTCGAGGCCTACCAGCGCGCCCTCGAGCAAGACCCGGGCAACCCGTCGGCGCTGTTCGGCCTGCGCCGGATCCACCGCGTCAGCGACGACCGACAAGCGCTGCTCGACGTCTGTCGCCAGGCGGCGAGTGTCTCGCGCGATCACCACACACGCTGCGAGCTCCACGCTGAGATCGCCCGGGTCCTGGAGGACCAGGGGGAGCTGGAAGCCTCGATCGAGTCCTTCGGCACCGCCTTCGTCGAGGACCCTTCCAACATCCACGTCACCACGTCGATCAAGCGCCTCTACCAGCGCCAGGGGCGCTTCGGCGATCTGGTCGACGTGCTCCTGACCGAGGCCGAGCTGGCCGCGACACCGCAGCGGCAGGCGCACTGCCTGGTGGCCGCGGCGCGCCTCTGCCGCGATCGGCTGCAGCAGCCAGACCGGGCGATCGACCTCTTCACCCACGCCCGGCGTCGCTTGCAGGACGAACAGCAGCCGGCGGTGGATGCCTTGCTGCTCCACGAGCTGGCCGAGCTGCTGCGCCAGACCGGGCGCTACAGCGAGCTGGCAGGGATCTACGAGCAGCTGCTCGACACGATCGAGGATGTTGGCGAGCGCGTCGTGTCCCACTACCGGCTCGGCCAGCTGCTCGAACAACGCCTCGAGCAGGAGACTGAGGCGCTGTGGCACTACCGCCACGCGGTGGCGCTCGACGCGACCTATGTCCCGGCGCTGCAAGCCCTCGGCCGGCTCTACCACCGTCGCGCGATGTGGAACGACCTGGTGGAGATGCAGGCCGCCGAGGCCGAGGCGCTCGCCGACCCGGCGGTGCGTGCGAGCCACCTCTGCGCGGTGGCGGAGCTCTGCGAGACCAAGCTCGACGACCAGGCACGGGCGATCGAGCTCCACCGCCGGGCGCTGAGCACCTGCCCCGGACACCCGGCAGCCGAGCGTGCCCTGCAGCGGCTGTACACCCGCACCGGCCACTTCGACGCGCTGGTGTCGCTGCTCGAGACTCAGCTCGACCGCCTCACGCAGGACCAGGCGACCGAGCCACCCTCCGGGGCGCCAGACGAGGCGGCGGCGCCAGACGAAACGGCGACGCCCGACGAAGCGGCGACGCCCGACGAAGCAGCGACGCCAGACGAGGCGGCGGCGCCAGACGAGGCGGCGGCGCCAGACGAGGCGGCGGCGCCAGACGAAGCGGCGGCGGCTGGTACCAACGAACCGGCCCGCATGATCGTCGAGATCGCCCGCATCTGCGAGGACCGGCTCGACGACCCCGATCGGGCGCTGGCCTACTACGTCCGCGCGCTCGAGGCCTGGCCCCACGACCGCGCGCTGCTCCAAGCGGTGGGCCGACTGCACGCCCAGGCCGGGCGGCACGGCGAGCTGCTCGAGGCCCTCGATCGCGAGGCCCGCCTGCATGATCGGTCCTCGGGCGGCGACACCTCGGAGCTGACGCTGATGCTCGCCCACCGGGCCGCCGAGCTCTGCGAGCAACGGCTCGAGCGCCCCGAGGAGGCCCGCGGCCGCTACGAGGCGATCCTCGAGCGCCAGCCCGTGCACCGCGCGACGCTCAAGTCGCTCGGGCGCTTGCTCCACCGCCTCGGCGAGTGGGAGCGGCTGATCGAGCTCTTCGACCGCGAGCTGCGCGCCGATGAGTCCGCCACCGGCCAGCGCGCCGCCCTGCTCCACTACAAGATCGGCGAGATCTACGAGGAGCAGCTCCGCCAGCCTGACCGTGCTCTCGACGCCTACCGCGAGGCCACCGAGGCCGCCGAGGGCTTCCGCCCGGCGCTCCAGGCCCGCTCGCGGCTGCTGCGCGCCCGGGGCGACTGGGAGGGATTGCTGTCGGTGATGGAGCAGCACGCCTCGCTGCTGATCGACGGCCCCCAGCGGGCGGCCCTGCTGCACGCGATCGGCGATCTGTGGGAGACGCGCCTCCAGCGCACCGACCTGGCGCTGCAGCATTACCGTCGGTCGTTCGAGATCGCCCCGGACTACACGCCGACCCAAGACGCGATGTTGCGGTTGTTGGTCTCCTCGGGAAGCGCTGGCGAGGCGGTGGAGGTGCTCGAGCGGGCCCTGCGCGACACCACCGACGACGACACGCGCGCCCAGCTGCTCAAGCAGATGGCCGACGTCCTGCAGCGGCGGCTGCGCGATCCGACCCAGGCGCTCGCCTGCTACGAGCGGGTGCTCGCTCTCGGCGTTGAGGACGGCGAGGCGCTCGAGGCCCTCACCCGGCTCTACTGCGAGGCCGAGCGCTTCGCCGAGCAGGCCGAGGCCCACGCCCGGCTCGCGGCTCTCGCCGAGGATCTGACCGAGGCGGTGCGCCAGCTCCACGAGGCGGCCTCGGTGGTGGAGGTCCACCTCCAGCCCGATATCGACCCGGCGCCGTACTACGAGCGGATCCTCGAGCTGTCACGCGACGGTGACCGGCGCGCCCTCGAGGCCCTGGTACGGATCTACGAGGCCCGCGACGACCTGCCACCGCTGATCCGCATCTATCGTTGTCTGCTCGCCCTGGACAAGGATCGGGACCAGCGCAGCGACCTGCTGCTGCGGCTGTCGGCGGCCTGCGAGGCGAGCGGAGACCTCGAGGGCGCGAGCGCGGCGTTGATCGAGGCCAGCGAGCTTGGCGACAACTGGCTGGTGGTGCGCGAGCTACGGCGGCTACAGGAGAACGCCGGGCTGTTCGAGCAGGTGGCCGCGACCCTCTCGCGCGAGGCGGAGCTGAGCGCCGACCCCCGGCTCGCGGTCAAGAGCCTGCTGCGGGTGGTCGAGCTGCACCTCGAGCGCTTCGGCGACACCGAGCGCGCCGCCCAGGCCCTCGAGCAGGCCCTCGACCTCGAGCCGTTTCACCAGCAAGCCGCGACCCAGCTCGAGCAGCTGCTGGTTCAAGGCGGCGAGTGGCAGCGGCTCGTCGACGGCGCCCGCCGCCGCCTGCTCGCTGCCGCCCGCGACGAGCACGCCCCGGCGCTGCCCCAGATCGAGCTGCTCGCGCGCATCGCTTGGATCCAGCGCGAGCACCTCCAGCAGCCCGCCGAGGCGGCGGAGACGCTCCGGCGCGCGACCGACCTCGATCCACACCACCTGCCGACGCTGCTGACCCTGGGCGAGTTGCACGTCGCCCTCGAGGAGTGGCAGGAAGCGGTGGAGATCTACCAGCGCGTGGTCGCCCTCTCTAACGACCCCGAGCTGCTGCGCGAGGCGCACGGCCAGCTGGGAGAGATCTGGAGCGAGCCGCTCTCGGACCATCGCCAGGCGATCAGCTGCTTCCAGAACGTGCTCGCCGTCGCCCCCGAGGACCGGGGTGCGATGCGGCGGCTCTACGACCTCTTCGTCTGGGGTCGGGACTGGGAGAACGCCGCCGAGGTGCTGCTGCGGCGGATCGAGAGCGAGGGCGAGCCCCGGCAACAGATCGCGCTCTACGTCGAGCTCTCGGAGATCTACGAGCAGGGCTTTGGCGATCCGCAGATGGCCGCCGAGCAGCTCGGCCTGGCGCTGGCGATCGACCGCCTCGACGACGGGGTCATCGGCCGGCTGGCCGACTTGTACGCGCGGCTCGGCCAGTGGGAGGCGGTCTGCGAGGCCCTCCGGGCTTACCTCGAGGCCCTGCCCGCCGACCAGCGGCGGGCAGGCCGCGCCCGCCGGCTCCAGCTGGGCGAGGTGCTGCACCAGCGGATGAGCCGCGGCGCCGAGGCCCTCGAGGTCTACCGCGAGGCGGTGGACGTCGACGCCGAGGACACCGCCGCGCGCTTGGCGATGGCGCGTCTGCTGGCCCAGGAAGGGCAGCTCGAGCAGGCGGTGAGGGAGCACCGCACGATCGTCGCCCTCGACCCGCTCAACGTCGAAAACCTGAGGCAGCTACGGGCGCTCTGGTCGCGTGCCGGGGCCTACGAGCTCGCCTATCGCGCCGCCGCGGTGCTCGTCGGGTTCGGCGCTGCTGCCGACCTCGATCAGCGAATCTACCACGAGCACCGGGCGAAGCAGGGCCCGCGAGCACCGGACGCCCCGCTCGACGCCGCCAGCTACGAGGCCCACGTGGCACGGCTCGAGGAGCCGGTGGCAGGCTGGGCGGTGCTGTCGGTGCTCGGCGAGTCGGCCCACCGCATCCGGCCGCCCGCCTTCGATCACTGGCAGGTGGGCAAGGCCGATCGGCTCCCGGCCCGCTCGGACGATCCGCTGAAGGTGATGGCGAGAGAGATCCGGGGGACGTACGGGCTCCCCCGCGAGGTCGAGGTCTACGTCTCGCCGACCCGGGGGCGCGAGATGGACCTGCTGCTGACCGACACGCCATCGCTGGTGGTGGGCAGCGGCGCGATGAGCGCCTTTCCGTCGCGCGAGCTCCGCTACGCCATCGGCACCCTCCTGGCCCACCTGCGGCACCGGTGCTGGATCGCCCAGGGCCTCGACGGTCGGAGCCTGGCGACCCTGGTCCACGGCGCCTGCCGGCTCTGCGACCCGCGGCACGCGGTGGCCATCGCCGACGAGCGCGAGGTGAGCGAGATGGCGCGGCTGCTCCAGCGCGCAATCACCCGCCGTAGCCGCCGGGCGCTGGAAGATGCCTGCCACCGGCTGACCGCCGAGCCGATGCCCAACTTCGACGACTGGTCGTTCACCATCGAGGCCATGGCGCTGCGCGGGGCGCTCTGGCTGGTCAACGACTTCGAAGCGCCACTGAACCACCTGCGTCGACGTTACCCCGAGCTGGCTGCCGACGCGGGCGACGCTCCAGCTGGGGAGGTCCCATCGCCGGAGCTGGTCGATGCGGTCCGCCGCCGGCCGCTGGTGGGCGAGCTGATCAGCTACTGGCTCAGCGAGGACTACCTCGCCGCTGGCCGCGACGCTGGCGCTCTGAACACTGAGTCGTAGAGCTACTGAGTCGCAGAGCTACCGATCACCAACGGCTGGGAGAGCATCGGAGCGCCGCGAGCAATGGCGTCGGTGGCCGTGACCTCTGCCTGGACCGAGTCGCCCTGTTTGTAGCCATCGGTGCCAAGCAGCGGGCCTGAGGCGCTCCGCGCCATCTTGCCGTTGACCCGCCAGCGGAAGAAGAAGCTGATCGGGTCCGCCTCGGTGTCCACCGCCTTGGCCTCGGCCCGCACGCCCTCGGGGTGCTGCTGTAGCACCACGCTCTGCATCACCGGGGCGAGGTTGGCCGGCTTGGAGCTGGGTGGCGCCTTGCTGAGTGACGGCGCCACCAGGAACGCCACCGCCGCCACCGCTACCACCGTCAGGCCGGCAACGGCGAGGAAGACCCGCGAGCTCGCGGGCGAGGTCTTCTTGGCGGTGCCGGTTACCCGTCGTCGCCGGCCACCGCGTGCCGGCCGCGGTCGCGAGATCTTGACCGCATCTTCCTTCCGCTGCTGGCGACGCGCGACCTCCTTGGCCCGGGCAGCCCGCGAGATCTCGCTCTCCACCGGCCGAGCTGCGACCGACGATGGCTCCGCCGGGTCCACGATCTCAGGCGGGTCTCCCGCGGGCGTCGGATCTGCGCTCTCGGCCGACGCCGGGCTCTCTTCGCGGTAGTCCCGCAGCGCGGCGCGCAGCTGGCGCATCCTCTCGTAGACCACGTTGCGCGCGGTGCTCATCTCGCGCATGATCCCCAGCTGGCCGCGCTTCAGCGCGTCGTTGACGGCCGTCTGAGTGAGGTTGAGCACCTCGTCCATCCGCTCGACCACCTGCTGGCTACGGTCGGTCAACAGCTCGACCTCGGCCGGCGACAGCTGGCCGAGGAAGCCGTAGGCCTCGAGCAGAGAGTTGACGTACCCGGCAAACTCGCGGGTGAACTCCGCCATGTCCCGTCCGGCCGCCTCGGGCGGCGGCGGCGGCCAGGTCTCCGACTCCTCGGCCCAGCGCCACATGCCGGTGTGGCTCTCGACGTCGAACGCTTCCCCGCCTTCGGGCGACGCCACCGCCGCCTTCGCCGGGCCCACGCTCGGCACCTGACGCCCGAGCGCCGCAAGCAGCTGATCGAGGTCGCCGTCGATGACCTGGTCGTTGACGTCGGGGTAACGCGGCACACCCGCCGGGGCGACGACAACGATCGGGACCTTGGCCGACGACGGATCGGCTCGCAGCCGCTGGCACAGATCCTCGGCCCCACCGGCGATGTCGAGGTTGACGATCACCAGCGACGCCTCGGCGGCGCGGTCGAGCACCTGCCCCTGGGTCGCACAGTAGGTCACCAGGCAGGTCTGCCGGTCGAAGTGCTCCATCAGCTCGACGTACAGCATGTCGCCACCGGCAACGAGTATGGTCTGACGGGCAGTCACGGTTCAGATGGTATTGAACCCAGACCAAAGGACAAGAAAATACATCTTCCGCTTCGGACGGCTGGAGGTGAGTTTCTTCCGTGACAGCGCGAGTTGTGCGATCATCTTCAGCGTCTCGCGAGGCAAAAAAAGGCACGATGGCAAAATACAAGCAACCGAAGAAGTTCAACCCGGTCAGTCTATTCGTGCTGCTCGCCGTGGCCGGCGCGGGCTACTGCGTGTTTCAGTTCGGCCCGCCCTACTGGTGGCAATACAAGGTCAAGGGCACCCTGAAAGACGCAGCCAACCGCTTCTCCAAGTGGGGACCGGCGGTCAAGGACAAGACCCGGGAACAGACGCTGGTCAAGATCAGGAGCATCGGGATCGAGGATCGCGCGCTGCAGGTCCACTTCAGGCGATCAGCCGGAATGGTCGACGTGTGGGCAACCTACGTGGTGCGGATCAAGCACCCGCTGGAGAACAAGATCACCACCTTGCGCTTCTCGCCGATGGTGACCGTCAAGGACCACCGGATCAGCGGGACGAACTACTGACCCGTCCAGGCCTCTCCTGCCGGTAACCTCGCGAAGACACGAAAATACACTCCGATTCCGCCGTCCATTATAATCCTGGCCTAGGATGACCCGGCTGCCGCTGTACGTGCTGTTGCGCCCGCTGCTCGTCGGCCGTGACGTGCTCGAGCTCGGCCCGTCCTCACGGACGGGGCTCGAGCAGGCCCTCGCGGCTCGACCCCGGCGGCTGATCCACTGCGCCGACCCCGCTGACGACTACGGCATCCAGGATGCGCCGCTATCGATCGGGGCCGGGGTGACCGAGTGGTTGGTGCCAGCCACGGGCGAGCCCCCCCTGCCCTTGCCCGACAGCTCGCTTGACGTGGTGCTCGGCCCGCGCCTGCTACACCGCCAGCCGACCGACCAGCGGATGCCCTGGCTGGCCGAGATCGCCCGCCTGCTCCGGCCCGACGGCATCGTCGCCCTCGCCGTCGAAAACGCCCCCGGAGCCGCGGACTACTACGAGACCGTCGAGCGCATGCGCGCATACTTCGGCGAGGTCGTCGCGGTGGCCCAGAGCCCGATGTCCGGGGTCTACCTGTCTCAGGTCGAGCCCCCCTGCGCGGCCGTCGAGCTCTCGCTGGTCGACGACTTGGCCCCCGAGCCAGAAGAGGCGAGCCTTTACTTGTTGCTGGCCGGCCGGCAGCTGCCAGCCATCGACAGCTACTTGCTGGTCAGCCTGCCGCCGGGCCAGCCGCCAGCAGCTCCGCCGCCACCTCAGCCACGCTCGGGTCAGCGACGCGCCACCGACCCGGCGAGTCGACGGATCGGTGACGAGCTGGGCGGGGAGGTCCAGCGGCTGACCGAGATCAACCGCCAGCTCCAGCAAGCGCTCGCCACGGAGCGGGCGACGGTCCAGCAGCGACCGCAGCCCGTGAGCGACCCGGCGGCGACCCAGCTCGGCCGGCTCGAGGGCGACCTCGACACGCGGAGGGAACGACACGCAGCGCTGACCGGGGAGCGCGACCGCCTGCGCGAGGAGCTGCTCGGCGAGCAGGAGCGCCGCGCCAGGCTCGAAGGACACCTGCAGCAACTGAACGACGACCGGAGGCAGCTCGAGGCCCAGCTCGCCGGCGCCGAGGAGGAGCTGAGCGCCGTGCGGGCCGAGGAAGCAACCCATCGCGAGCTACTCGACCGATCGCGGCGCCTGACTGCCGATGAGCGCGCTCAGCACCTCGCCTTCGAGCGAATGCTGAACACGGTCACCGAGGAGCGCGACCAGCTGCGGGACCTCCTCCGGCAGCAGACGAAGCTGATCGGCGAGCGGCTCGAGGCGCTGACCAGCGAGCTGACCGCCCGGGGAGGACAGGCCGCGCTGGCCGCTGCCCGCCAGGCCGCCTCACCCGCATCGTTGTCCGGACCTCCCCAGCCGCCGCCGTCGGCCAGGCTCACGCCGTCGAAGCTCTCGGTGGGCGGCCGGGGCCGGCAGGCGGCCCGGGGCAGGGAACGCCGCCGCACCACGGGACGCCGTCGGACGGAACGCCAGGCAGAGTCCCCGCGGCGCCGCCGGCGCTAGACCGCGTCAAGTTGACCGTTGGGCCGACGCTGTCTCGTCGGCGGTCTAGTTGATCTTCAGGCCTTCGAGCTTCGCCATCCGGTCGGCGAGACGGTCGAGGAACCGTATCCGCGCCGCGCGCGGCAGCAGCGGACCCTTGCCGACGTTGTACCTCAGGGGGTCGACGTGGCGGCCCCGGACCTTGACGCCGTAGTGCAGGTGCGGACCGGTGGCGAGTCCGGTCGAGCCAACGGTACCGATCAGCTGGCGTTGCTTGACCGTCATCCCGGCCTTCAGCCCGCGGGCGAAGCGGCTCAGGTGCATGTAGAGCGTCGTCACGCCGGCTGCGTGACGGAGGACGACCATCTTGCCCGCACCGCCGGCACGACGCGCGGTGACCACCTTGCCGTCGCCGGCGGCCCAGATCGGCGTGCCGCGGGCGGCGGCATAGTCGACGCCGAAGTGCCCCTTGGTCCGGTGGAGCACCGGGTGGAAGCGCCGCCGGTTGTACTTCGAGCTGATCCGCCGGTAGTGGAGCGGCGTCTTGAGCAGCGCGCGGCGGATCGAGCGCCCCTCGGGCGTGTAGTGGCCAGAGGTCTTGCCATGCTCGAAGAAATAGACCTGGAAGCGCCCCACCCGACCCTTGTACTCGGCGGCGAGTATCCGGCCGAAGCCATAGAGCTTGCCGGCGAGGAACTTCTTCTCGACCACGATCCGAAACTCGTCGCCATCGCGCGGGTCGGTGTACCAGTTGATGTCCCAGTCGAACAGGCGCGTGAACTTGGCCACCACCGCCGAGGAGCCGCCCTTCGAGGTGATCGCGCGGTTGAGCGAGGTGTCGATCTTGCCGACGAGCCGCACCACGCGGGTGTCGAGCTTGGCCTCCATCCGCCGCGCCTTGAAGGTGCCATCGGCGCGACGCCGCACCTCGACCTTGACCACTGGTGAGAGGTGGTAGATGAACCGCTGGACCTCGCGGGTCTTGCTGTCGCGGTGCAGCTCGAGGCGATGCTCGGGCCGCAGAGCGCGCATGTTGAGCACGCCACGCAGCGACTTGACCACCTTGGCAGACTCGTGCGACTTGAGCCCGCGGGCCGCGAGCGCCGCCAACAAGCCGTTGTGCTGGCCCAGCGTGCCCTTCACCACCTCTACCCCTTCGGGGGGGGCTTCGTCCGACGAGTGAGCTGTCAGGCCCACCTTGCCGCCCTCCGTCGCCTTGACGTCGAGCCCCGGAGCCTTGATCGCGCTGGTCTTGAGCACGTCGCGGATCGACGTGCCGCTGCGGAAGAAGAACACGTAGACGTTGACCGCCACCAACACCAGGAACAGCGCACCGAGGCGCATGCTGCCACCCCAGCCACGTCGGCGCTGGCGCTGATAGCGAGAACTGTAGTTATAGAGATGGGGACGAGACACGACCGATCCCCCGAATCACGCTTTTCTGATTGGTTACAGTCTACAACGGTACAACAGCCTGGGTAACATGCCACCCGCGTCGAGTCAATTTACCTCTAGTCTTCCAACTGGTGGGCGGCGGCCAGCAGCTGGGCGGCGTTGGCCCGGGCTTGCTTGGTGACCCGTTGCCCGCCGAGCATCCGCGCCAGCTCGTCCACCTGCCCGGGGCTCGACAGCTGCTCGGCCGCCGTCACCGAGCGCCTGCCGGTTCGCCGCTTGCCCACGTGGAAGTGGCGGCTCGCATGCGCCGCGACCTGGGGGAGGTGGGTCACGCACAGCACCTGGCGGTGGCGAGCCACCTCGGCCAGGCAGCGCCCGACCACGTCGGCTGTCTGGCCGCCGATGCCGGCGTCCACCTCGTCGTAGATCGACGTGCTGAGGGGATCGTAGCGACCGACGACCTGCCGCAGGGCCAGCATCACCCGCGACAGCTCTCCCCCAGAGGCGACCCGTGAGAGCGGGCGGGGCTCCTCGCCGGCATTGGCGGCGATCAGCAGCGCCACGCGATCCCAGCCGGTGGGGCCGAGGCGACGGACGCCGTCGATCACCAGCGCCGGGTCGTCGTCCTTCTGGGGCGGCCGGTGCTCGAGCTTGACCTCGAGCCTGGCGCCTTCCATGCAAAGGGCCTGCAGGTGTTTCGAGGCCTCGCGGGTGAGCCGGCGAGCCGCCTTGCGCCGGGCCTCGTCGAGCTTCTCGGCGCAGGCTCGAGCCTCCTCGCGCGCCCGGTCGAGATCGGCGGCCAACTCGTCGACCCGGGTGTCGAACGCCTCGAGGTCGTCGAGATCCTGGCGCATGCGACCAGCACGCTCGAGGATCTCGGCGATGGTCGCGCCGTGCTTGCGTTTCAGCCGGTGGACCAGGACCAGCCGCTGCTCCAGCTCCTCGAGCCCCGCAGGGTCGAGATCGAGCCCCTCGGCGTAGCGGCCGAGGGTCAGCGCCGCATCCTCGATCTGCAGCCGGGCCTCGTCGAGCTGGCGCGCTGGCACGGCCAGCGCCTCATCGACCCGCGCGAGCCCGGACAACCGTCGCCCGTGGGACGCCAGCTGCTCAGTGACCGCGCCCTCCATGCCGTACAACGCCTGCTCCGCGGCCGACGCCACCTGATAGAGCTCGGCAGCCCGCGACAGCCGGCGGTGCCGAGACTCCAGCGTCGTATCCTCGTCAGCGGAGAGCTGGGCGTCCTCGATTTCACCCACCTGGTATCTTAAAAAATCTATTTGTTTTAGCTTGTTGCGGCTGTCGTTCAGCAGGCTCCGGTGCGCTCCGGCGGCCGCCAGCACCGCGTCGTACCGATCGCTCATGGTCTGGCGCAGGGTCCTCGTCCGCGCGAGATCGTCGAGGATCCCCAGCTGGGCCTCACGCTGGGAAAGGGACTGGTGCTCGTGCTGTCCGGCGATGTCAAGCAGCGGGCCAGTGATCCGGGCGAGGATCCCGACCGTGCACAGCGAGCCGTTGACGTAGACCCTGCCCCTGCCGTTGCGCGAGACGACGCGACGGACGAGCAGCTCGCCGTCGGACAGCCGTGGCAGCCCGAGCTCGTCGAGGCACCCGTTCACGTGGGGATGGGAGGCAATGTCGAAGATCGCTTCGATCTCGGCCTGCTTCGCACCGGTGCGGACTGCGTCGGCGGTCGCCCGGCCGCCGCGGATCAGCGCAGCAGCACCGACGATGATCGACTTTCCAGCGCCGGTCTCACCCGTGAGCACGTTGAATCCGGGGTCGAGCTCTAGCTCGATTTGTTCGATTATCGCGTAGTTAGCGATTCGTAGCTGGGTCAGCATGGCCCCTCAGGTCTGGGAGCCGAAACAGGCCCCCTCGCTCCGCTCCGGCGCGGCAGGCGCCAGCGCTGCTTTGCTGAGTGCTTGCCGATTAGCACACTCACTCGCCGCCCGTCGACCCACCGGGCCGCGACCTGGCGCCAACCAGGCACATTCTGTTGACAAACGGGCCCCCGAGGCGGTAGGGGATCCTGCTCGCCTCGCCCGTGCCGCTTCCAATACGAAGAGGTTGACAGGCAAGGGGCGGCGGATATAGATACACGACTCCGTGAAACCGGCGACGGTACGCCGACGCGCTTCTTCGTCACGACCGAACGCCGCGCAGAAAAACGAGATGGTCGATGCAAAAGACCTATCAAGCCAAGCCTAGCGAAGTGCCCCGGGACTGGTACGTCGTCGACATGGACGGCAAGACGCTCGGTCGCGCTGCGGCAGAGATCGCCAAGGTCCTCCGAGGCAAAAACAAGCCCGAGTTCACTCCCCACGTTGACACTGGGGATTTCGTGGTCGCGATCAACGTCCACAAGCTGCGCCTCACGGGAAACAAGTGGGAGGGCAAGCAGTACCACCGCCACACCGGCTACATCGGCGGACTGCGTACCTTCACCGCCCGCGAGGTGTTCGACCGCAAGCCGACGGAGCTGTTGCGGATGGCGGTCAAGGGCATGCTCCCGAAGAACAGCCTCGGACGTCGGCTGCTGAAGAAACTCAAGGTCTACGCCGCGGCGGAGCACCCGCACCAGGCCCAACAACCACAGCCGTTGGAGATTTGACGATGACCACGACCAACACCTGGTACGGCACCGGCCGCCGCAAGTCCGCCGTGGCCAGGGTCACTCTGTCCGACGGTACTGGCACGATCATCATCAACGGCCGTGCGTTCGAGGAGTACTTCCCTCGCGCGACTAACCGCTTCGGGCTGCTCCAGGCGCTGCAGCTGACCGATACCGAGTCGAAGTTCGACATCCGGGTCAACGTCGGCGGTGGTGGCCACTCCGGCCAGGCCGGGGCCGTGCGCCACGGCATCAGCCGCGCGCTGCTCAAGTACGACGCCGAGCTTCGCGGGACGCTGAAGAAGGCCGGATTCCTCACCCGCGACGCGCGGGCGAAGGAGCGCAAGAAGTACGGTCAGCCTGGCGCGCGCAAGCGTTACCAGTTCAGCAAGCGCTAATACAGGGGAGGGGCTGCGCCCCTCCCCCGCCTGTCCCGCGCGGGACAGGCGGGGCCGTCCTCCCATCCGCCCTGCGGGCCTCGTCTGCCCACTGTCAGCCAATTCAGCAGAGGTGCCTCAAACAGCACCGGAGTGCTGCAGAGCACCGTTGGGCCGATTCGCCTGTCCCGCGCTGGTCGCAGAGGTCCCAAGGGACCAACTGCCGTGGAAGTCAGGAAGAGCGCTCGGCGAGCCAGCGGGACGTGGGCCGCCAGACCTGCTCGGGCGCGGCGTGGCCCGCCACGGTGCCGAGGTGGCCCCCCGGGACCACCAGCAGCCGCTTGTCGTCGCTCGCCACCAGATCGAGCAGCTCGCGGGTGCTCCGCTCGGGCGCGATGATGTCCTTTTCCCCGGCGAAGCAGAGCAACGGGCAACGGATCCACCCCAGGTCGGCCACGGCCCCCTCGCCGAAGACCATCTCGCCATTACGAAGCTTGTTGTGCTTGATGAAGTCGCGGAAGAACTGGCGGAAGGCCTCGCCCGGGTAGTCGATGAAGTTGTTGGTCCACTCGCTCAGCGCATCGAAGGTCTCGACGTACTCGTCGTCGCCGAGGTGCCGCAGCAGGGCGGCGTAGCGGGTGAGGTGGTGCAGCGGGTGGATCAGCTTGAACAAGGCGCCCGACAGGCGGCCGGGGACGTTGCCCAGCCTCTGGCTGATGTAGAGCACCTGCTCGTGGGTCGTGCGCCCCAGCCAGGCCAGCGCGCCCATCTTGCGGCTGTCCACCGGCGAGGCGATGTTGACGATGTTCCGCACTCGCCGGTCGCGGTTGGCCGAGGTGTGCATCAGCGCGAAGAGCCCGCCCATGCAATAGCCGATCAACGAGACCCGCTCGCTGCCCGCGATCCGGCAAGTGGCATCGACCGCCTGGGGCAGCCAGTCGAGCACGTAGCTCTCGAGGGTCACGCCCTCGTCGCTCGCATCGGGCTCGCCGAAGTCGACGAGGAAGACGTCGAACCCCTCGGCCAGCAGCCAGGCGACGAACGAGCGCGAGGGCGAAAGGTCGTAGATGAACGGCTTGACCATCAACGGGGGGATCAGCAGCACCGGCGTCCGGTGCAGGTCCTCGGCCAGGGGCCGGTAGCGCCGCACCTCGAGCTTGTCGCCGTTACGATGGATCACCTCGTAGGGGGTGCGGTCGACCAGCGTCGCCGGATCGCGCGTCATCCGCTCGACGACGTTGACCAGCGACAGCAACGCGTAGTCCGCCCGCCGACGCAGCCGCCGAACCGCGCGCCGCTGCCTCGCGGCCCACCGCACCCCCCGGGATCGTGCCGCCCAGGGGCCGGGCCGACGACGACGACTCGTTCGTTGATCTTTCATCGCTGCCCACCCCTTACCCGTTTCCCGTTCCGGGTTCAAACGCTAGAATCGCACCGTGGGAACGCCAAGGAAACGCAAGAAGGTCAAGCGGCGACAGGGCCGCGCACGCAGCAGCGAACCGACGGTCGAGGATGACGGCAGCGGTGGTGGCAGCAGCGGCACCATGGGCGGCATGCGCTCGGGGTTCAAGGGGCTGGTCGGCACAGGCGGCGGCAAGAAGAAGGAGTCGTCGCTGAGCAAGGTGCTGACCTACCTCCTGATTGCTGCGGCCCTCGGGGTGCTGCTCTACCGCTTCGTCCTGTGACCGAGCAGGCAGTGACCGAGCAGGCAGTGACCGACGAGGCCACCACCGCCGACCGGCAGCGGAAGCCGCCGAGACCCGGCGGACGACGGGCGCCCCGGTCCCACAGCCTGTTGCTGCGGCTGCTGGTGGCCTACCTGCTGCCGACGCTGGTGCTGCTCGGGCTCTTTGGCTTGCTCGCCCGCCGGGTGGCCGAGCGCAGCCTCGAGCAATCCCTCGGCCGCCGCCTGACCGGCGTCGCCCAGGCCACCGCGCCCCAGCTGCGCCCCGAAGCGGTCAGCTTCCTCGCCCCGGGCGATGACGACAGCCGCACCGCCCGGCGCCTGCGCCACAAGCTGCGCGCGATCCGTGACCAGACCCGGGTGGGACGGATCTTCATCCTCGACCGCGAGCTCCGCAGCCGCGTCGACACCAAGCCAGGCGTCCGCATCGGCGACCGCTACTACCACGCCGAGCCCGATCGCTCGGAGCTCGAGCGGGTCTTCGCTGGCGGCGAGGCGAGCTCGGTGCTCTTCACCGGCGACGACGGGCGCTTCCACAAGGCCGGCTATGCGCCCCTGCGCCAGCGGGGTGGGCGGGTGATCGCCGCCATCGGCGTCGAGGGCAGCGCCGAGTACTTCCGCGCGCTCGAGGAGCTCAGCGCCTACCTGCTGCTCTCCGGCGCGGGGATCGCCGTGCTGGTGATCATCATCAGCCTGCTGCTCGCGCGCCGGATCACTCGGCCGCTGGGGGCCCTCGCCGACGAGGCGACCCGCATCGGCGCCGGCGACCTCGAGCGGCCGGTGCCGGTGCCCCGTGGCCGCGACGAGGTCGGGCTGCTGGCCTCGACGATGAACGAGATGCGCCAGGCGCTCTACGAGCGGGACCAGGAGCTGCAGATGATGCTCTCGGGCATCGCCCACGAGGTGCGCAACCCTCTCGGCGGCATCGCGCTGTTCGCCGGCCTGCTGCGCGAGGAGGTCGCCGACGATCCCGACCAGCTCGAGATGGTCGAGCGCATCGAGCGCGAGCTGACCTATCTCAAGAACGTCGTCGGAGAGTTCCTCGACTTCGCCCGCCGGAGCCCGCCCGCCCTGCGACCCCTCGACCTCGGGTCCCTGCTCGCCGACGCGGCCCAGCTACTGGCCGCCGACGCGACCAAGGCCGAGGTGACCCTCGAGGTCGAGCCGCCCGGGGCGCCGGTGTCGGTGCTCGGCGATGCCGAGCAGCTGCGCCGGGTGGTGCTCAACCTGACGCGCAACGCCCTGCAAGCCACCCCCGCTGGCGGGCGGGTCTCGCTGCGGACCGCCCCCTCCGACGACGGATGCCTGGCCTGGTTCGAGGTCGAGGACTCCGGCGCCGGCATCCCCGAGCAGATCCGCGACAAGGTCTTCGCGCCGTTCTTCACCACCCGCGAGAAGGGCACCGGGCTCGGCCTGGCCCTGTCGCGCAAGGTCACCAGCGAGCACGGCGGCGAGATCGAGCTGCACAGCGGCCCGACCGGCACCCGGATCCGCGTTATACTGCTGGCGACCAGCCAGACCGCGCCCCACTGCCGCTGAGGGAGGCTGAGGCGATGGCGACGATACTGATCATCGACGACAATGAGACGATCCGCTTCGGGTTGAAGCTGGTGATCGGCAAGGAGGGCCACGCCGCGCTGATCGCGTCCTCCGGTGAGGAGGGCCTGAAGCTGTTCCGCAAGCACCAGGTGGACTTCGTCATCACCGACCTGAAGATGGCGGGGGTCGACGGCGTCGCGGTGCTGCAGCAGGTCGCCGAGCTCGAACCCGACTGCCCGACGATGATCATCACCGCCTTTGGCACGGTCGAGACCGCGGTGGAGGCGATGAAGCTCGGCGCCTTCGACTTCCTGCAGAAGCCCTTCACCCCCGAGGTGGTGCGGCTGAAGGTCGCGCGCGCCCTCGCCCTGCGCGCCGCCCGTCGCGAGTCGGCCCGCCTGCGCAGCGAGAACGAGTACCTCCGCGAGGAGGCCGAGTGCCGCTACGGCGAGCTGATCGGCGGCGCACCCTGCATGCAGCAGGTCTTCCGGATGATCGACAAGGTCGCCGCCACCAACTCGTCGGTCTTCATCTGCGGCGAGAGCGGCACCGGCAAGGAGCTGATCGCCCGGGCGATCCACCAGCGCTCGGCCCGCAAGGACGGCCCGTTCGTCAAGGTCAACTGCGGAGCGCTGACCGACACGCTGCTCGAGAGCGAGCTCTTCGGCCACGAGAAGGGCTCGTTCACCGGCGCGGTGCGACGGCGGCTCGGCCGCTTCGAGCTCGCCAACCACGGGACCCTGCTGCTCGACGAGATCGGCGACGTCTCGACCGCCCTGCAGCTCAAGCTGCTGCGGGTGCTGCAGGAGCAGGAGTTCGACCGGGTGGGCGGCGAGCAGACGATCAAGGTCGATGTCCGGGTGCTAAGCGCGACCAACAAGGACCTCGCCCAGGAGGTGCGCGAGGGCCGCTTCCGCGAGGATCTCTACTACCGGCTACACATCGTACCGGTGAAGATGCCGCCGCTGCGCGAGCGCCGAGAGGACATCGCGCTGCTCGCCCAGCACTTCATCCAGAAGCTCGGCCCGCGGACCAACCCGAAGGTCGAGTCGATCGATGATGGCGCCCTCGGCCGGCTGATGGCCTACCACTGGCCGGGCAATGTCCGGGAGCTGGAGAACACCATCGAGCAGTCGCTCGTCTTCGCTGACGGCGCGGCGATCACCATCGCGGCTCTGCCCGAGTACCTTCGTGGAGACGCCGGCGGCGAGACCCTCTCGCTGCCCGCGGGCCAGATGTCGCTCCCCGAGATCCTCGAGGACCTCGAGCGCCAGCTGATCCTCAAGG
>JAUVBO010000483.1 GCA_030591195.1 Pseudomonadota bacterium | reverse complement strand
GTTGTGGGTCACGATCAGCATCGTGGTCTCGAGCCGTCGATTGAGGGCGAAGAACAGCTCGTGGATTCCCGCTCCGGTCTCGCTGTCGAGGTTGCCCGTGGGCTCGTCGGCCAGCAGCAGCTTGGGCTGGAGTACCAGCGCCCGGGCCAGCGCCACCCGCTGCTGCTCTCCCCCGGAGAGCTCCCCTGGCCGGTGGGTGGCGCGCTCGCTCAGGCCAACCGCGTCGAGGATCTCCGCCGCCGCCTTCTGGGCGGCGGCCGCAGAGGCGCGGCTGATCAGCACCGGCATCATCACGTTTTCCAGCGCGGTGAACTCGGGTAGCAGGTGGTGAAACTGGAAGACGAAGCCGATCATCCGGTTGCGGAACTCGGCGAGGCGCGTGGCGCTCATTTGGGCCAGCTCGCGGCCCTCGAAGCGAATGCTGCCGCTGGTCGGAAGGTCGATGGTCCCAAGGATGTGGAGCAGGGTCGACTTTCCCGCACCGGACATTCCGACGATCGACAGCATCTCTCCGCGGCCGATGGTCAGGTCGATGCCGCGCAGGACCTCCAGCCGGCGACCGCCGTGGAGAAACTCCTTGGTCAGGCCCCTGACCTCGAGCAAGGGACCGGCTGCTGCCGCACCAGCTGCTGCCGCACCGCCCGTCTCCGCAGTCGAGAAACCATTGCTACCGAACACAGCGTTTTTCGCCTAACTCCGCAATAACAGTCGCGATATACGGTAAAGAGCCGCGCTAGACTACTCCCTGACGAAACGCAAGGCAAGAGCCAGATCTACCGCTTCGACCTTCAAACATTCAAACAGGTTGTTCGAGGGCGCTAGTCGTAGCGCAAGCCCTCCACCGGCTTGAGGCGGGCGGCCATCACCGCCGGGTGGATCGTCGCGGCGAAGCTCAACGAAACCGCCGACAAGGACACCACCAGCATCTCCATCCAGTCGACCCGCACGGGCAGGCGGGAGATGTAGTAGACCTCCGGATCGAGCGGCAGCCCGACGTGCTGCAGCACGCTGCAGATCGCCACCCCCTCGACCACGCCGACGAGCATCCCGATCACCCCGACGTAGAGGCCGGCGAACATGAACACCTTCAGCAGCGACCAGTGGCTCGCGCCGATGGCCTTCAGCGCAGCGATCTCCCGGGTCTTCTCGAGCACGATCATCGTCAACGTGATGACGATCGCGAAGGCCGCCACGACCACGATGAAGGTCAAGACGATGAACATCGCGATCTTCTCGAGCTTCAGCGCCGTGAACAGGTTCCGGTTGAGCCGCTGCCAGTCCTTGACCTCGAACGCCCCCCCCAAGGCCTTGCGCAGCGCCGTGGCAAGCTGCTCGGCCTCGCCGGCATCGTTGGCCTTGACCTCGAGCCCGGTGATCTCGTCATCGAGGCCAAGGAAGCGCTGACAGCTCGGGATCGTCATGTAGACGAACTTGGTGTCGTACTCGTACATCCCCGAGTAGAAGATCCCGGCGACGCGGAACGGCCGCGACTTGGGCATCGGCCCGGCCGGGCTCATCCCGCCGAGCGGTGAGATCACGTTGACGTCATCGCCGAGGTAGAGCCGGAGGTTGCGGGCGAGCTCAGCACCTACGATGATCCCCGGATAGACTGGCCGGGGTGGAATCTTCGGCCCCACGCCTCGATAATCGCTGCCGTCGGGCAGCGCCGCGGGCCGCGACGAGGGCTTGGCTCCCGCTGCCGGCTGGCTCGCCGGCTGGCCCCCCTTTGGCGATTTCACGTCGTCCTTCCTCGGCCGCAGCACCGGGATCGCCGGGATCTTGGCCAGGCGCTCGGGATGGATCAGATTCTCGAGGCTCCCAGCACCACCCTTGGCCTTGAGGTGGGCGCGCAGGTCGGTGACGCGGAGGATCCGCTTCGGATCGATGCCTCGCAGCAGCGCCGCGGAGAGGTTGGTCTGAGAGGTGATCATCACCTCGCCTTCGAGGTAGGGCGCCACCGCGCTCACCCCGGAGGTCTTCGCCACCTGCGACATCACCTCGCGGTAGTCGGCGAACATCTTCCGCGGCTTGGTGACGACGACATGCGCCCGGGTGCCGAGGATCTTGCGCCGCAGGTCGTGCTCGAACCCCCCCATCACCGACAGCACCACCACCAGCACCAGCGTGCCGAGATAGACGCCGAGCACCGAGATCGAGGTGAAGACCGAGAAGGTCAGCATCAGCACGCCGAAGAAGATGCTCCACGAGGCGAGGGCGAAGCAGACCATCGCACCAGCCTGTAGCTGTCGCTTGAGGTTGCTCACGCCGCCGGTGATCTCTGCCATCAGGCTGTCGTCGACCAACCGCGTGCCGGCGATCAGCCCGACGCCGAGCAGCAGCAGCCCTCCACCGACCCCCAGCGCGACGAAGGAGCGCTTGCTGGTATGCAGGTAACGCCAGGCGATCAGCCACTCGAAGGAGCGACGCGTGGCGTAGATGAAGTAGAGGCTGGCCAGGCCGGCGATCAGTAGCGCCCCACCGACCAGCATCCCGCCGAGCGAGATCAGCTCCGGCTTCACGCCGCTCCAGCGCAGCGCGACGCCGACGAGACCGATCAGCAAGCCGCTGATGGTCAGCGCCAGCGGCATGCCCATCGACTGCCTCAGGGCATCGGGAACCTGTCGGGGTCGGTCCACCTCGGCTCAGTTCTCTGGGCGCATGTGGGGAAAGAGCAGCACGTCGCGAATGCTCGGCTGATCGCAGAGCAGCATCACCAGCCGGTCGATGCCAATCCCCTCCCCGGCCGTCGGCGGCATCCCGTACTCGAGGGCCCGACAGTAGTCCTCGTCGTGCTCCATCGCCTCCTCGTCACCTCGCTCGCCATCAGCGAGCTGATCGACGAAGCGCTGCCGCTGCTCCGCCGGATCGTTGAGCTCCGAGAAGGCATTGGCCAGCTCGCGGCCGGCGACGAAGAGCTCGAAGCGGTCGACGAAGTCGGGATCGTCGTCCTTGGCCCGCGACAGCGGAGAGGTCGCCGCCGGGTAATCGATGACGAACACCGGACGATCGGCCGGCAGCTCGTCCTCGCCGAGGTAGTCGAACAGCGCGCCGATCCGCTTGCCGTGGCTGTCGGCGAAGCGCAGCGCAGCGCCGAGCCCATCGTCGCGGTCGCGCAGGCCGCTCTCCTCGAGCCAGCCGACCAGAATCTGCTCGTCGGTGATCGCCGCCTCGGGCATCGGCGGCGTCAGCTTGGCGCCGGCCAGGTGTACCGCCTCGACCACCTTGAGCCGCCGCCAGGGAGTCGAGAAGTCGATCGACTGGCCCTGATAGGTGATGGTCGCGCTGCCGCAGAGCTCCTTCACCGCCCCGCTGATCATCTGCTCGGTCAGCTCCATCAGGTCGTGGTAGGTGGTGTAGGCGTAGTAGAACTCGAGCATCGTGAACTCTGGGTTGTGAGTCCGCGAGAGGCCCTCGTTGCGGAAGACCCGGCCGACCTCGTAGACCCGCTCGAAGCCGCCGACGATCAACCGCTTGAGGTAGAGCTCGGGAGCGATCCGCAGGTAGAGCGGCATGTCGAGCGCGTTGTGGTGGGTCCGGAACGGCTTGGCAGCCGCGCCACCTCGCACCGCGTGCAGCAGCGGCGTCTCGACCTCGATGAAGTCCCGCTCGTCGAGGAAGCGACGCATGTACTGGATCAACCGCGAGCGCTTGCGGAAGACATCGGCCACCTCCGGGTTCGCCACCAGATCGACGTAACGCTGGCGATAGCGCGTCTCCTGGTCCTTGAGCCCGCTCCACTTCTCTGGCGGTGGCCGCACCGTCTTGGTCAGCAGCACCACCTCCTCGGCCATGATCGTCAGCTCTTGGGTCTTGGTGTAGAAACAGAAGCCCACCACCCCGAGGAAGTCCCAGGACTCGGCCTTCTTGAACACCGCGTAGGCCTCCGGCCCCACCACGTCCTTGCGTACGTAGACCTGGATCCGCCCACTGCGGTCGGCGAGCCTGACGAAGGTCGCCTTGCCGAAGCTGCGATGCTCGACCACCCGGCCGGCGATCCGGAACCGGTCGTCACTCAGCGGCTGGGGCGTCGGGCTCGGCTCGTCGGGCGGGGGCACGTCGGCGAAGCGGGCCAGCACCCCTGCCGCGGTGTGGGCCGGCACGAAGCCGTTGCGGTACGGGTTCTGTCCCGCCGCCCGCAGATCGGCCACCTTCTGCTGCCGCTGCTTGATGAGGAAGTTGACCTCCTTGCCCGGCTTCGTGCCCTGCTTCGCGCCCTGCTTCGTCCTCGCCCTGCCCTGCGGTCCCTGCTTCTGCTCTTCGTCCATCGTGATATCCGCGCTAGCTCGCGTGCTCGTCCCCGCCCTCGACGAGCAG
>JAUVBO010000217.1 GCA_030591195.1 Pseudomonadota bacterium | reverse complement strand
GCAGCCGGCTGGGCCAGCAAGGCAAAGCAGGACAGTGATGAACACTGGGCTGGAATCCATCAGGGCCTCGCTCTTGGCGCACACGACTCAACGCGGGGATTCTTACCACATGGCGCGGTCGCGGGATGGATTGTTGCCGGCGGTAGATCGGGGCTTACCGCACGATGACCGTTTGCGGCCGGAACCTACTCCGCAGCCGGGGCGGAGCTGCGACGCTGGAACAGGTCGCTGCGCCGGCTGACCAGCCGATCGAGGAACAGCAGGCCGTCGAGGTGGTCGACCTCGTGCTGTACCGCCCGGGCCTCGAAGCCGCCGAGCTCGAGCTCCCGGCGCTGGCCGTGCTCATCGTGAGCCCTGAGGGTCACCCGCTCGGCGCGGATCACGTTGCCGGTGAAGGCGGGCACCGAGAGGCAGCCCTCGCGGCCGATGGCCATGCCCTCCCAGGCGACGATCTCGGGGTTGACCAGCACCATCCTGCCTTGAGTCCGCTGCTTCTTGGCCTGCCTCGCGTCGCTGACGTCGACGATCGCCACCTGGAGCGAACGACCGACCTGGGGGGCCGCGATGCCGACGGCTCCGGGGCCGGCCCGCATCGTGACCTCGAGCTGCTCGACGAAGCGCACCAGCAGATCGTCGTACGAGGCCACCGGCTCGGCGGGTTGCTTGAGCCGGGGGTCGGGGTAGAGCAGGATCTCGAATGCGTCGCGCGCGGTCATCGCCGGGTCCTCAGCCGAGCAGGGGCTCGATCGGCTCGACGGTCGCCTCGACGCCGCCGCCTGCGACGCGCGCCACCGCCTCGCGCAGCGGCTCGACCCCGCGGGTCGCCTGGCCCTCGATGGTCATCACGTAGATCCGCTGGTTGGTTCCCCCCGCCACCGCCGACTCGAGGTGCAGGATGTTCAGGCCAGCGGCGGCCAGCGCCGACGTCGCCTCGGCGACGATGCCTGGTCGATCGGCGCCGAACACCCGGACCCGGGCGTCGAGTTGGGCGTGCAGGGGCTCCTCTTCAGCCGGCGCTGCGGCCCCGGCGAGGTGAACCGTCAGCTTCATCGCGGCGGCGGGCGCCTCGAGCATCGCCACGACCTCATCGCCCGAGGCGGAGGGGTGGCCGACCACCATCATGATCGAGAAGCTGCCGGCGAGTCGGATCATCGACGCCTGGCCGAGGTTGCAGCCGCCCAGGTAGAGGGCCTGGCTCACCGCGGCGACGATGCCGGGACGATCCTCGCCGACGATGGTCAACAGGTAGCGGTTGCTCATCGTCACTTCCTCCTTGCCTCGCGGTGGCGCCAGATCAGCCCGAGGATCGCCACCGCGAGCGCGGCGCCGATCACATCAGCGAGCCAGTCAAGCACGTCGCCGTTACGCCCCACAGGGATCTGCAGCAGCTCGTCGACCGCTCCGAAGGCGGCGAGCAGCAGCAGCAGCCAGGCGAGCTGTCGACCCCGGGAAATACCCGGTCGCACCCAGTAGGCCACCACCAGCAGCCCGCCGAGCCCGCCGTAGGCGCCGAGGTGCAGCACCTTGTCCGAGATGTTCGGCATCGGCAGCTGCTCCACCGGCAGGTGGGTCAGCAGGAATAGGGTCACCCAGTAGGCGCCGAGCGCCCCCCAGGTGAGCCAGCTGGCCAGGGGCCAGCCGGTCAGTATGCGCGACCTCGCCTCGCTCATCTCGACCCCGAAAACGGTGCGGCCCGGATCATATCATCCCGGCGGTCGATTTCGACTTGGAGCCGCGCTGGAGCCGCGCTGGGAAGCTCTCAGTAGATCGCGTCGACGAAGTAGAGCTGGCGGAGGCTGTCGGCGGTGGTGGCGAGCTCGGTGAGCAGGACCTGGCGGTCACCGCCGGGCACCTCGTCCAGGATCCGCACCAGCTGTCGAACCCGCTCGAGGTGATCGAGCGCGTGGCCGACCAGCTCGGCCTGGGCCTTGGGGTCGCTCGCAAGCAACGCGTCAGCGCCATCGGCCAGGGGCGGGTTTAGCATCACCTGCGACGTCAGCGGGCGTGTCGGCGCCCTCCGGTTGCGCGTCAGGAACACGCCTCCTCCTGTTCATGTGGGCTCGCGTTTCAATCTAAGGGGCATCGGCTGTCGCGGCAAAAAAAAACTCGCCGCGGGGCCTCGGTGGCGCGCGCGGGACCTCAGGCCTCCGATGGCTCGAGCAAGCTGCCGTCGAAGAAGCGGCTCGCCGGGTCGCTGGCGAGCAGGCGGGCGCGCCACTTCGGGTCGCCCAGTCGTTCGGCGCGCTGCTCGATCAGCACCCGGCCCCGGGCGACGGTGGCGGCGGCCGCCTTCGGGCGGCCAGCACCGCGGAGCACGACCACCCGGTGGAGGTAGATCTCGATCGTGCCCTCGAGGGGCTGGCGCTGGAGCAGCTCCATCGCCTCGGCCGAACGCTCGAGCGCGAGGGACGGCTCGCCGCGGGCGAGCTCGGCCCGCGCCTCGATCGCCAGCGCGTGGGCCTGCCCGGTCGCCAGCGAGGCCCCCTCGGCGCGGGCGCGGGCGCTGCGGGCCAGGTCAAGCGCTCGCTGGACGTCGCCACCGTACAGCTCCCACTGGGCCAGGTAGATCTCGGCGCGGACCTGCTGGTAGACGCTCGCGCCGCGGGCGAGCCGCAGCCCCTCCTCGAGCAACGGACCGGCAGCGGCGCGGTTGCCGCATCGCAAGTGGAGCTGCCCCATGGTCACCAGGGCGCTGGCTGAGGCGCCGAAGTCACCGAGCGCCTGGTTGATCTGCAGCGCCTTGCCGAGGTAGGGCAGGGCGTGGTCCGGGTCACCGAGCTCGGCGTAGGCGTGGCCGATGCTGGTCAGACGCTTGGCGGCGCCGACCCGGTCGAGCGTCGTCTGGGCGATCCTCAACGCGCGCTTGTAATAGGCGAGGGTCAGCGCCACGTCGCCGAGGCCGAGGGCGGCCTTGCCCATCCGGTCCAGGGTCAAGGACTCCTGCTCGCGGTGAGCGAGCCGGTGGTGAATCACCAGTGCCTCGGCGAAGGCGCTCAGCGCGGCTCTGAGATCGCCCTTCTCGAACAGCAGGTCACCGCGGGTCAGCAGCAGCTCGGCTCGCAGGCCGCGGCGCTGGGGATCCTTGGCGCAGATCGCCAGGCCGGCCTGGAGCGCCTCGAGCGCGCCGCGGTGGTCGCCGTGGCGCTGGCGGCAAAGGGCCCGCAGCCCGAGCGCCTCGGCCTCAAGGTTCGGCGATGCGGCCTGCCGGGCGGAGCCGAGGGCGCAGGCGATGGCCTCCTCGGCCAGATCGAGCCGGCCGAGGTCGAGCAGCAGCGCGGCGCGGCGGCTCTTTGCCAGCGCCTCGCGCGCCGGATCCGCGGCGGCGGCCGCGATCTGCTCCAGGTGGCGGATCTCGCGCAGGCGGCGGCGGTGGCGGCCCCAGGCGCGCAGGATCGTCTCGCGCTCGGCGCGCAGATCGAAGGCCTCAGCCGATCGCGCCGGGACCAGCTTCAACGCCGCGCCGAGCAGGCGGAAGGCCTCGGCGTCGGCGTGGTTCGCGCGGGCGTGCTGGGCCGCGCGCCGGTAGCTCTGCAGCGCTGTCTGTGGGTCGTCGCCGAGATCGAGGTGTAGCGCCACGCGGGCGTCGTCGAGGCCTGGGCGGAAGGCCGGGTTGGCCGCCAGCCGGGTGGCGACGCGCTGGTGCAGGCGACGCCGCTCCTCGGTGGCCAGCGCCTCGTAGACGACTTGCTTGGTGATGTGGTTGGCGAAGGCGAAGCGCCGCTCGGCCTCGTCCTCACAGGCGAGCAGCCCGCGCTCCACCAGCGCGTCGAGGGTGCTGGCGACGACGTCTGCTTCGCCGGGCCCGCCGGCCTCGAGCTGCTCGAGGGCGTCCTGGGTGAAGCGGGCGCCGAGCACGGCCGCGTGAGTCAGCAGGCCCCTCGGACCGGGATCGAGGGCGTCGATCCGCGAAGCGATCACCCCTTCGACGGTGGTCGGCGCCTGGAGCGCGACCTCCTGGCGGATCCAGCGCAGCGGTTGGCCCGGCTGGTCTCCGTCGGGGCCAAGCACCCCGCGCTCGACCAGGGACTCGAGCATCTCGTTGATGAACAGCGGGTTACCCCCGGTGTTGGCGAGGATCTCCCGCGCCAGGCGCCGGGATGGCTCGTCGGCCACCAGCCGGGAGAGCACCAGCCGCTCGCGTTCGCGTTGGCCGAGCTCGCCGAGCTCGAGGGCCTCGGCGTCGGTCCGCTCCAGCGCCTGTCGGACAGCGGTCGTGCCCTGGGCGGTGAGCAGCCCGATCACCGGCGCAGGCTGGGGCGAGAGCATCGTCGTGATCGCGGCCAGGCTCCGGCGGTCGGCGAAGTGCAGGTTGGCCACCTGCACCACCAGCGGGCCCTGCCGAGCGCGATGAAGCTGCAGGTGGCGCAAGGCCATCACCACCCGGTGCTGCCGCTGGTCGGGCGCTACCTCGTCTAGGTCGCCGCCGAGCGGCTCGCCGAGGACACCGAACAGCGACCGGAGGGTCGCCTCGACCACCGCGCGTTCGTCCGGGCCGATCTCGCGGAGCTGGGCGAGCGCCTGCTCGATCGTTCGCTTGGCAGCTCGCGGTGGTGCTCCCGGATCGAGGCCGAGCAGGTCGCCGAGCAGCTCCTTGACCAGCCCGTATGGCAGGTCGGCCAGGCCGGGCCGGCCCGCTGCGCGGACCACGGCGGTCGCGGGCTCGAGCTCGCGGAGGAAGGCGGCGATCAGCGAGCGCTTGCCCACGCCGGTCTGACCGAGCACCGCGAGCTGTCGGCTGCGGCCGCCGGAGACCACGTCGGCGAAGGCGTCGCGTAGCCGTCGCAGCTCGAGCTCCCGACCGACGAGATCCACGCCTCGTCCGGCGGCGATGCGCTCGTCGAGGGGGAGCGGGCCGATCAACCGGTAGGCCCTGACCCCGGCGCCCGCCAGCTCGTCGAGGGGCTCGAAGCTGAACTCGCCGCGAGTGAGGCGGTAGACGCCGCCACCGACGAGGATCTCCCCTGCCATGGCCTCGGCGGCGAGCCGTTCGGCGAGCCCTCGGGGCACCTGGTCGATCTCCACCTCGTCCTCGTCCGCCGGGTTGGTCGCAGGCTCGAGCAGGGCGGCGCCGCGCTGGATCCCGATGCCCAGCCCGGGCCCGAGGTGCAGCTCGCGGCAGATCGCGTCGATGGCGTCCACGAGAGCCCTGCCGAGGTGCAGGGCGCGGGCGGCGTCCTCCTCGGTGCTCAGCGGCATGCCGAGCAGCAGCAGCAGGCCCTGCTCGTCGAGGCGCTGGACCCGGGCGTTGTACTTGAAGGCGATGTGCTCGGCGACCTTGAGGAAGTCGAGCAGCAGCTGTCGGCTGCGCTCGGCGCCGAGCTGCCGCGTGACGCCGACGAGGCCCCGCAGGCGACCGTGGACGAGGACCACCTGCCTGCGCTCGCGACGCTGGTGGGGGGCGCCGGGCAGTGGGCTCGCCGCCGCCGGGCGCCGGGTCGGCGGGTGGTCAGCGGTCGGTTGCTCGGCGAGCGCGAGGTCGTGCGGCTCGCCGTCGCCGTGCGGCGCCACGGCGTTGACCAGCTCGGCGAGCTGGCCCGCGTCGTGGATCTCGCTCCGACCGTGGACGAAGCGGGTCAGCGCCCGCTGCAGATCGCGTGCGGTCTGGTAGCGGCCGCTCGGGTCGCGGGCGAGCGCCTGCAGGACGATCTCCTCCAGCTCGCCCGGCAGGTCGGGATCAACCTGCGACGGTCGAGGGACGACAGAACGACGCACCGCGTCGATCGCTGCCTTGCCCTTGAGGTGGGAGAAGAGCGGCCGGGCGGTGGCGAGCTCGTAGAGGATGATGCCCGCCGAGTAGATGTCGCTGCGACGGTCGACCGGGTGGCCGGACGCTTGCTCGGGGGACATGTAGGCGAACTTGCCCTTGACCGTGCCGTCGCGCTCGACGGTGCCACGAACGCGCGCGATGCCGAAGTCGAGCACCCGCACGGCGCCCTCGTTGGAGACGAGCAGGTT
>JAUVBO010000799.1 GCA_030591195.1 Pseudomonadota bacterium | reverse complement strand
GAGCGAGAGGGAGGGCTACTGCTGCTGCTTCTTCGCGGCAGCAGCCGGCTGGGACTTGGACTTGGGGGCCTGGTCGTCGGAAGCCGCCTTCACTGCGCCGTTGCTCGGCGGCATCAGCTCCTTCGGGTCGATGCTGGCCGGCTTGAGCACCGAGTCGAAGACCTTGGCCGCGGCGACCTGATTCTTGCGCGTGTCGATCCGGCGCTCGATCAACAGCTCGGCGACCCTGGTGAAGATCTCCAGCTTGGCCTTGATCCCCGCCGAGCACTTCTTGGGCCCCGCGTCCCGGCACTTGACCAGCGCCTGCTTGAGCACCCTCAACCCCTCGAGGTTCCTGCCGAGCTCGATGTAGCCCAGGCCGAGCTTCATGCGGAAGCTCGGGCGCTCGTCGCCGTTGCGCTCGGCCGAACGCAGGGCATCGAGGGCCCAGGGGAACTCACCCGCCCGGGAGTAGAGCTTGGCCAGCGCCAGCGCGCTGCTGCCCTTGCCCGGCTCGCGCTTGAGCGTCTGCTCGAGGCGGTCGATCTCCGCGGCCCGCTGCCGGTCGGTCTTGACCAGCGGCTCGACCCGCGGCCCGCTGCGGAAGACGACGTAGAGCACCACGAGGGCGAGCAGGATCACGTTCGGGATCACCACCGCCGCCTCCATGGCGCGGGATCTGGGGTCCTCCTGGTTAGCCATATGCCTCTGGTCCTGGCAGGTCACTCGCCGACGCCCGATCGGCTCGGCTACTGCTATGGTCAAACAAGGAACTACAGACTAGACGATATCACGCCGAATGGCGCCGGCTCTCCCTATTACGGAGCCCCCGGCGCCAAACCTCCCCTTCGGCGCCAGGCTCAAAACAGCTTGCCCTGGGTCTGAGGCGGGGAAAGCCCGAGGTGGGTGTAGGCGCGAGGCATCGCGACCCGTCCCCGCGGGGTACGCTGGAGGAACCCCCGCTGGATCAAATAGGGCTCGATCTCGTTCTCCACCGTATCGCGCTCCTCGTGCAGCACGGTGGCGAGCGCGTCAACCCCCACCGGCCCGCCACCGTAGTGCTCGATCACCGTTCGGAGCAGCGACCGGTCGAGGGCATCGAGGCCCTCGCCGTCCACCTCGAGCACCTCGAGCGAGCTGGAGGCAACGGGCAGGTCGATCCGGCCATCCCCTTGCACCTCGGCGAAGTCGCGCACACGCCGCAGCAGGCGGTTGGCGATCCGCGGCGTGCCCCGCGAACGCTGTCCGATCTCCTGGGCGCCGTCCTCGTCCACCTCGACGCCGAGGATGCCCGCCGAGCGCTTGACGATCAGCGTCATCTCCTCGGGCGTGTAGTGATTGAGCCGCTCGACGATGCCGAAGCGATCCCGCAGCGGCGAGGTCAGCAGTCCGCTGCGGGTGGTGGCCCCGACGAGGGTGAACGGGCGCAGCGGCAAGCGCAGGGTCTGGGAGTAGGCGCCGGTGCCGGTGGGGACGTCGATCGCCAGGTCCTCCATCGCCGGGTAGAGGTACTCCTCGACCGCCGGGTTGAGCCGGTGGATCTCGTCGATGAAGAGGATCGCGTTCTCGTCGAGCTGGGTCAGCAACCCGGCGAGGATCCCCCGGTGATCGACCGCGGGGCCGCTGGTGGTGTGGACCTCGACACCGAGCTCGTTGCCGATGATGAACGCCAGCGTCGTCTTGCCCAGGCCCGGCGGGCCGCTGATCAGCATATGGTCGAGCGCCGACCCCCGCCGCTTGGCGGCGGTGATGTAGATCCGGAGCTTCTCCTTGAGCCGCTGCTGCCCGATGAACTCGCCAAGCCTTCGCGGCCGGAGGGTCGCGTCCACCGGCCCCTCGTCGGGCGAGGCCGAGGGCGAGAGCTCGGCCCGACCGTCACTGTGCTGTTCGCCGTCGGTCATCTGCGGTTGCCTACAGCTCCTGGATCACCTTCAGCGCCGCGCGCAGCAGCACCTCTGGCGCACTCTTGGTGTCCGCCGTTCTGCCCAGCTGCTTCACCGCGCGCTCGGCCAGCGGCCGCTTGTAGCCGAGGCCGGTCAGGGCGTCCACCAGATGGTCGAGGTCATCCGCGCGCGCCCCGTCGCTCGGGGCGATCGCCGTCGCGATCGCCGCGAACTTCTCCTTGAGCTCCACCACCAGCCGCTCGGCGGTCTTCTTGCCAACACCGGGACACTTCATCAGCCGCGGCACCGCACCGTCGGCCACCGCCCGCACCAGATCTTCGACTGGCATGCCGGAGAGGATCGTCAGCGCGAGCTTCGGCCCAACGCCCGAGACAGTCTTGAGCAGCTCGAACGCAGTCCGCTCGCGCGCGCGCAAGAAGCCGAACAGCTGCAGCACCTCCTCGCGGACGTGGGTATGGCAGAGCAGCGTCACCGGGCTGCCCTCGGCCGGCAGGTCCGCCAGGCACTGGGCGGAGACGTGGACCAGGTAGCCCACGCCGCGGACATCGATCACCACCCCTTGCACCGCCTTGTGCTGCAGCGTGCCCGCGAGCGAAGCGATCATCTCACCACCTTGCTGGTCCTCGAGGGGCCCTTGCCCCGCTTCAGAGCCGCGGGCAGGGCGCCGCCCCTTGGCCCCGGTCGCGGCCGCGCGGTCATGGCCCTCGCCCGCAGCGCGTGACAGATCGCCACGGCCATCGCGTCGGCCTCGTCGGGGCGAGGCTGCTCGCGAAGGCCCAGCAGGACCTGCACCATCCGCTGAATCTGTTCCTTCGCGGCCCGACCGTGGCCGGCCACTGCACGCTTGACCGTCGCCGGCGGGTAGGCCTCCACCGGCAGCTCGCGCCGGCCGAGAGACGCGAGCACCGCCCCTCGCGCCTGGCCGAGCATCAGCGCGCTTCGCGCGTTCTTGTGGGTGAAGATGTCCTCCACCGCCGCCACCGTCGGCACGACCCGATCGATCAGCTCCTCGAGCTGTCGCTGGAGCACGCCGAGGCGGGCAGCGAGCGGATCCTTCGGGCGCAGCGTGATCACGCCGCTCTCGATCACCTGCAGCTCGCGGCCACGCTGGCGCAAGGCGGCGTAGCCGGTGAAGCGGCTGCCTGGATCGATGCCGAGGATCGTGCCGCCCGGGGGGCGAGCGCTGGAGGTGTCGGGTGACGAGCGCCCCGATGATGACGACGAAGCGCGAGACAAGGCACGCGCCAACGTCAGGCGCCGGCGAGCTGCTCGAGCAACTCG
>JAUVBO010000913.1 GCA_030591195.1 Pseudomonadota bacterium | reverse complement strand
GCTCGGCTTCGGCCTCGGAGATCGTCGCCGGCGCGCTCCAGGACCACCGCCGGGCCGTGGTGGTGGGCGGCACGACTTACGGCAAGGGCAGCGTGCAGACCATCATCGAGCTCGAGGACGGCTCCGGGCTCAAGCTGACCGTGGCGCGCTACTTCACCCCCAGCGGTCGCTCCATCAACTCCAAGGGCATCAAGCCGGACGTCGAGGTCGCCGCCGAGGCGACGGAGATCGAGGTGGATCTCGCTGACGGCCAGATCGACGAGCCGCCCGACCGGGCACTGCGCACCGCCCTTGAGCTGCTCCAGGGTGGCCAGCTGATCGGTCGGCCGGCCCCCGGCGAGGCACCGAGACGCGAGACCCGGCAATGATGAGCAGATTGGCCTCTTTCTTGGTCTGTGGTACAAAATCGACTAGATCGTACAGAGGAAGTTCTGTGAGTATGGACCGCTAGGTTCTGTGGCGGTCCAGTTCCGGGGGCAACGCGAGGCTTCGGCGCGGCCCCGGGGTGCGCAGCGGCCGACGAGGAGTGCCGGGATGGTGTCAAGCGCAGGGCAACAACCCTCGCTGTTTCAGCTCATCATCGAGGATGATGAGGGCAAGCGGACCGTGGTCCCTCTGACCCGGGACGAGATCACCATTGGCCGCAAAGACGGCAACACCATCCGCCTGACCGAGCGCAACGTCTCGCGCTTTCACGCGCGCCTGCTCAGGCAGAGCGGGCAGGTCTTCATCGAGGACCTCAACTCCTACACCGGCATTCGCATCAACGGCGATCGCATCGACGGCCGCGTCGAGGTGCAAGAGGGCGATCTCATCGAGATCGGCGACTACCACCTGGCGCTGCAGCGCGAGGGGGTGGCCGGGCTCGAGGGCAGCGAGGCCACCGTTCGCGATGCTGCCGCGGGTCTGACAGAAGAGACCGTCAAGATGCAGATCGCGTCGCTGTCCGAGGCGACCGAGTGCGCTCCGGCTCCGGCCATGCCGGTGGCAGATGCCACGCTGCCGGCGGCCCCGGTACCCGTTGCGGCGCCCGCCCCGGTGCCCGAAGCAGCTCCTGCCCCGGTACCCGAGGCCGCTGCTGCCCCGCGGGCCGAGCCCACTGCGTTGATCCGGCCCGACGAGATGGAGCCGCCGCCTGGCGCCAGGGCCGCGGGTGGCATCCCCGAGTCCGAGCGCGCCAGCCTGGTGGTGGTCTCGACCACCCTCGCCGGCGATACCTGCATCCTCGATCACCCCGAGATGGTCATCGGTCGAATCGACGAGAACGACATCGTCCTCGACCACCGCTCGGTGTCGCGCAACCACGCCAAGTTCGTCTACGACGGCCAGAAGTACAGCGTCGTCGATCTCAAGAGCGCCAACGGGGTGCTGGTCAACGGCGAGGAGTACAGCCAGACCGTGCTGCGGCCCGGCGACATCGTCGAGCTCGGCCACGTCCAGCTGCGCTTCATCGAGCCCGGCGGCAGCTTTGTGCTGAGCGCCGAGGAGATCGCCAAGATCAAGGCCGAGGCCGAGGCGCAAGAGGCGGGCCGCGAGGGGCCGCCCTCGGTGACCACCGCCAAGTTCGACCGCGGTCCCATCGACGCCGAGCTCAAGAAGCCGACCAAGGTCATCATCATCGGCGCGGCCGCGGCGCTGGTCCTGCTGCTGGTGGTGGTCATCGCCCTGGTGGCCGGCGGTGGTGACGACGACACCGACGGCTCCGAGGATCCCGGTGGCGGCACCGAGGACCCCCTGGTGGTCGAGGTCCCGGACCTGCCAGACCCGGTCGACCCGGACCCGCCAGATCAGCCCGTCGTCCAGCCGCTCGACGAGGAGCAGATCGCCGAGCTGCTCGGCAAAGCCAGCGGCCACATGAAGTCCGGCGACTTCGACAGCGCCGATGCGGTGGTCAGCAAGGTCCTGGCCAGCAACCCCGACCACGTCGGAGCCCAGGGCCTGGTCGCGAAGATCGTCACCGAGCGCCGCGCCAAAGAAGACTTCGTCGCCGGCGAGGCCGATGAGCAGGCCGGTCGGCTCGAGGACGCCCTGGCCAAGTTCGAGGCGGTGCCCGAGGCGACCCTGTACCGCGCCCGGGCGGTCAAGCGTGCCAGTGCGGTGCGCGGCAAACTGGTGAAGGAGCACGAGGCGCGTGCGCGAGAGGCCTTTGCCGAGGACCGCTTCGAGGAGGCCTACAGCCAGATCGACAAGGGCCTGGCGTTGAACCCAAGCAACCGCCGGCTGACCGAGCTGCGTCGCAAGGTCAAGCTCATGGAGGACAAGCTGGCGGCCAGCAACCAGCCGCCCGATGTTCGGCCCGATGTCGGCAAGAAGCCCGGCAAGAAGCCCGGCAAGCGGCCCGGCAAGCGGCCCGGCAAACGGCCTGGCAAGACCGGCCCCAGTCCCGAGGACGCCCAGAAGGCCTACCACGAGGGCAACCGCTTCATCCTCCAGGGGCGTTTCAAGGACGCGGTCGAGCAGTTCAAGCTGGCGCTCAAGGCCGACTCGCGCTTCGCCGACGCCCACCGCGGTCTCGGCATCGCTTACGCCCGGCTGGGCAAGGCCGACGCGGCTGTGCGCCACTACGAGCTCTACATCAAGAAACGGCCCTACGCCCAGGACGCCGACAAGGTTCGCGACATCCTGCGCAAGTATCGCCAGACCCCCGAGTAGCGGTCCCGGGAAGGCCTCCCTGTCGGATCCCTGACATCCGGGGTCCCGTTGCATTAAAATGATCTGGTGATCGCGACCACGCCGCAGGGCAGAGGTACACAGCCGTGGTGCAGTCGGGCAAGGTTCTGGATCTCGCCAAGTACCTCGAGGAAATCGACAAGGCCTCG